>CAYVUX010000001.1:0-34054 GCA_964455075.1 uncultured Desulfobacteraceae bacterium
CACCCGGCCTCCAGAGAATCAACGTCTTTCCGTATAGACCCGACAAACCGGCACCCCGCTTGCTCTGGCCGCTTTCTCTCGCGGGAAAGGGCACCGTTATCCCGGCGCTCGCCTCCGTTCGGACCTGCGGGTGCGGGCTGGAAAAGGCGACTCCGTCCTCCACGAGGTGCTCCGCTATATAGCTCAGGACAAAAGGATCCAGCGTGACCAGGAGGGAGTTCTCTTCCAGGTAGGAACCAAAGAGCCCCAGCCAGGCCTCCAGAACCTGTGCAAGGCGGGTTTTCTCGGGCAGGCTGTACGGGTGCGTAGGATAGATGTCCTCGAAAAGTGCGGGGGGAGCCGGTGCTTCTCCCAAGGCCTCTTTGAGAGGAGCGCCTTTTTCTTTGACCTGAGCGAGCATTCGCGCCATCTCCAGACGCTCCTTTTGGATCTCCCTTGCCAGGTGAAGGACAAGATGCCATTTCAGGGCGGGGACACTTGAGTCCCCGGAGACGCTTTTCCCAACAGAACGAATCATCCCTCGAATATTCCACGCATGGCTCTCGGAGGCGTCCGCGTCCTGGATGGATTGGAGAAAAGCGGCCCAGTCCCCCCCGCGGTTCAACCGCATCCACCCAATGTACTCGGCAAGAAGACGCCTGAAATCCCCTCCGGGTTTCAGCCCTTCCGGAGGATAACGTTTCGGGACAGGGACGGAGGTTGATTGCCCCTCAGGGGGCGAATCCTCCGCATGCCATGGCCGGCATACGATCAGGCCGGGGAATTCGGACCGGATCGCCTCATACTCGGGTTTGGCGATATGTGTATGCGGAAAAAGAAAAAGGCTCGGATTCTTTGGTGATTTTTCCACGCGACGTAATTGGCTTTCATTCCGGTGCCCGCTTAGAAATGTTTCGCGGGCACTTGTTGAGCCGTTTATTCAGAATGGACGAAGGCTCTAGTCTTCCTTCAACTCCTTTAAGTTCTGATAGTAATCCAGAATTTCAGGATTTTTTAGTGCATCCTTGTTTTTCACTTCCTGGCCTTCGATCGTCTTTTTTACCGCCATCTCCACCTTCTTCATGTTCAGCGTGTAGGGGATCTCGGGAACGGCGAGGATCTTCGCCGGCACATGTCGAGGCGAGGCGTTGGCTCGGATGTTGGTCTTGATCTTTTTCTTTACCTCGTCGGTGAGTTCAAACCCTTCCGCCATCTGGACGAACAAGACGACACGGACGTCGTTCTTCCAGTTCTGCCCCACCACGATGCTATCGGCGATCTCTTCCATCTGCTCCAGCTGGCGATAGATCTCAGCGGTTCCGATCCGGACGCCTCCGGGGTTCAGAGTGGCATCGGAACGACCGTAGATCGTCACACCTCCCCGGTCGTTGATTTCGATGAAGTCCCCATGCCTCCAAACACCGGGATATACATCGAAGTAGGCCGAATGGTACTTCTCTCCTTTCGGGTCGTCCCAGAAGTAGATGGGCATGGGGGGGGCCGCAGCCGTGCATACGAGTTCTCCCTGCTGATTGATCACGGACCGGCCGTTTTCATCAAAGGCCTCCACCTTCATGCCGAGACACCTGCACTGAAGCTCGCCGGCATAGACCGGCCCCATGGGATTGCCCGCGGCAAAACATCCATTGATGTCGGATCCGCCCGAGATGGACGCCAGCTGGAGGTCCTCTTTCACTTCACCATAGATGTACTCAAAGCCTTCCACAGACAGGGGGGATCCCGTGGAAAGCAGGGCCTTGAGCGGAGACAGGTCGAACCGCTCTCCCGGTTTGGCGTCTGCGCCTTTCAGAGCGGAGATGTACCCGGCGCTGGTGCCGAACACGGTGATTTTCTCCTCTTCCGCCATTTTCCAGAGTGCTTCGGGGCCCGGATGAAACGGGTTCCCGTCATACAGCACCAGTGTCGCGCCGACGGCCAGGGATGCGGTGAGCCAATTCCACATCATCCACCCGCACGTGGTAAAGTAGAAAATGGTGTCCTCCCGCTTGAGATCCGTGTGGAGCAGCAATTCCTTGAGTTGATTGATCAGCACGCCTCCGGCGCTTTGGACCATGCATTTTGGAAGTCCGGTTGTGCCCGATGAATACATGATGTAATGAGGGTGTCCGAAAGGCATGGGAGTGAATGGGACCTCCAGGCCCGATTCCGCAGATCGGAAATCCTGGTAATGGACGGCATTCGGCACTTCGCTGATGTCCGGGGCCTCCTGGGTGTAGGGGATAACCACGACCTTCTCAATGCTCGGAATCTCCTTGAGAATATTGGAAATCCGCTGGAGGGAGTCGAGGTCCTTGCCCTTGAACCAATACCCGTTGGCCGTGAACAGGACCTTGGGCTTGATCTGGCCGAACCGGTCAAGCACCCCTTTGATGCCGAAATCAGGAGAGCAGGATGACCATGTGGCCCCTAAGCTGGCCGCAGCAAGCATGGCGATGATCGCCTCGGGCATATTGGGGATGAAGCCCACAACCCTGTCGCCGGGGCCGATACCGGCCTCTTTCAAGGATCTGGCAATGCGAGCCACCTCGTCGTAAAGTTCCGCGTAGGTCATTTTTCGGGAGGCCTGGTCTTCGCCCCTGAAGCTGAGCGCGACGTGCTCGTCCCTGTACCTGAGGAGATTCTCGGCGAAGTTCAACTCGGCGCCGGAGAACCATTGGGCTCCGGGGAGTTTTTTGGGATCATCGACAACACGGTCATAACTCTTCGATGCCTTGATGTCGGCGAACTCCCACATGGAGGCCCAAAAGTCGGGAATGTTTTCAATGGACCATTGGTACATGGGTTCGTATTCGGTAAAGTCCTTGCCGAACCTCTCATTGACGAACTCCATAAATCGGTACATGTTGCTGCCCTTGATCCGATCCTCGGAAGGTTCCCATAACAGTTTGGCCATTTTTTCCTCCTTGGCTGGTTGTCACGAACAATACTCTGAACAACTTTCGGCCTGTCTCCTTCAGAACTTCCGTTCCTCCATTCCTGTCCCGCTGTGGGCCGGGCTGGGTCGCTATTCCCGGGAATTCGATAAAGGAAGGCCATCTTATATCATTTGAAGTGAAAATTTTCAAAAACAAATCCGTTGTGGGAGGGCGGCGCGGTTGCCGGGATCGAGCAGTCAAATGGCGAAGCCGCATTGAAAGTCGAGGAGGCAATCTCTGCTTCGGCAAGGAGCAGGCAGTCTTTTGCCTTGACTATAGGCCCCAAATGGACTAAAAATCCGCGGCTAACTTGTTTCCATCCATAAACGGCCCTTTTCCGCAATCCCCCGTCTTCGACGGGACGGGTCGGCGTTAAACGGCGGAGTTCCTTGTGCGGTCCGTCTCAGGCGGGCCTCCGCGTAACTCCTTGTTTTGTCCTCGCTTTGCTCGGACTCCCCACCCTGCGGGCGGGTCCCCGGTTTCGCAAGGTCAAGGCTTCCGGGGACCCGCCCGCAGGGTGGGGACTGAGTCACCCGTTAGGGTGCGAAGAAAAATCTCCCATTTATGGATCGGAAACTCCTTGTGCCCCCCACCGAATTCGTGGATGGGCTCTAGCTTGGCGAAAGGACGTGTATTCAGAAGACATTATTCGTCCGGATGGATGGTTTGCGATGACAGAGAGCAGGCAGAGTCTCCCGGAGAACGGGATCTCGAAAGCAGAGAAACTGAAAAAAATGGGCATTGAGCTCTACCCGGCGGGATACAGGCCCGATACCACGGTTCAGGAGGCCCGGGAGCGGTATGACGGCCTGGATGCAGAAGCGCTCGAGAAGAAAAGCGGGCTGCACGCCATGGCCGGAAGGATCATGGCGGTTCGGGATTTTGGGAAAGCGTCTTTCGTCCATTTCAAGGACCGGACGGGGCGGATTCAAGCCTACGTGAGAAAGGACAAGGTCCCTGCCGATCAATTCGAGCTTTTCAAACTGCTTGATGTGGGAGACTTTGTTGGTTTAAAGGGGCGGATTTTTCGTACCAGGACCGGCGAACTGACCCTTTTGGTTGAAGACCTGCGAATCCTGGCCAAGTCTCTCAGGCCGCTGCCGGAGAAATGGCACGGTCTGACAGATGTTGAGATTCGGTACAGGCAACGGTACCTGGATTTAATCGTTAATGATCCCGTAAAAGAGGTTTTTGTTCTCAGGAGTCGAATTGTCCAGACTGTACGCTATTTTTTTATTCAGAGGGACTTCCTGGAGGTGGAGACCCCCATGATGCAGCCCATTCCGGGGGGAGCCACGGCGAGGCCTTTCAAGACCTATCACAATGCCCTGGGCATGAGCCTGTATCTGCGTGTGGCCCCCGAACTCTACCTCAAGCGCCTTCTCGTCGGGGGGCTTGAGCGCGTGTTTGAAATCAATCGGAATTTTCGAAATGAAGGGATCTCCGTGAGGCACAATCCAGAGTTCACCATGTTGGAGTTTTACATGGCCTATGCCACCTATGAGGACCTCATGGAAATCACCGAGGAACTCTTTGACGAGGTGGTCCGGCACGTGTTGGGCGGGAGCTCCATCCGGTATCAGGGCCACCGGATCGACTTCAGCCCGCCCTGGCCGAGGATTTCCTTTATGCGGGCGCTTGAAGAGAGTCCGAAGGTCCCTGATCGTGTCTTTCGCGGTCGGGCGGAAGCGGCAAAGGCCGCCGAGGAATTGGGAATTCGAACCGAGGAGAGGGACGGCCACGGAAAGATCCTTACGAAGCTGTTTGACCATTTTGTGGAACCGCAGCTCATACAACCCGTCTTTGTATACGGCTATCCCACGGAGGTCTCTCCTCTTTCGAGGAGCAATGATCAAAACCCCGAGCTTGTGGACCGGTTCGAGCTGTTTGTGGGAGGGCGGGAAATCGCCAATGCCTTCACCGAGCTCAACGACCCCGAGGATCAGCGAGGACGTTTCGAGCTCCAGACTGCATTGAGAGATGCAGGGGACGAAGAGGCGCAGTTCATGGACGAAGATTTTCTGAAGGCCCTGGAATACGGGATGCCTCCGGCTGCCGGGGAAGGAATTGGAATTGACAGGCTGGTGATGCTGCTGACGGACAGCCCTTCCATCCGGGATGTCATCCTTTTCCCGCACATGAGGTCGAGGCAGGGCTAGCAGGATATGTCTTTTGAGCTATTTCTAGGGCTCCGATACCTCAAGGCCAAGCGCAAACAGGGCTTTATCTCAGTGATCACAGTGATTTCGGTCTTGGGTGTGATGGTTGGGGTCATGGCGCTTGTGGTTGTGCTCTCCGTTATGAACGGTTTTCGGGCGGATCTGATGTCCAAGATCCTTGGAGTGAATTCCCACGTCCTGGTGTTCAGTTCCGCGGGCCCGTTTGAAGATTATCAGGAGGTGAAGAAGCAAATCGGGAAGATTGAGGGCGTAGAGGCCTGCTCCCCCTTTATTTACTCTCAGGTGATGGTCGGCGATTCAGGAGGCGTGACGGGCGCCATCCTGAGAGGGGTCGATTATCAGAGTGTGGACGCGGCAATCAATATCGAGGACATGATCAAGGAGGGCTCTCTCGACTCCCTGGAAAGAGCCCCCGGGGAGCTTCCCTCGATCATTGTGGGCCGGGAGCTCGCGAAGCAGATTGGTGCCTACCCCGGCCATACAGTCAAAGTCATCGCTCCCGAAGGCAGGCTGACCCCCATGGGCCGGGCGCCGAATACTCGGGAATTCAAGGTCTCCGCTTTTTTTGACTCAGGAATGTACGAGTACGACGCCAGCATGGTCTACGTTTCCTTGAACGAGGCGCAGGATTTGCTGGGCTTGGGCGAACGGGTCACCGGGTTGGAGCTTCGTGTCCGGGATGTGTACCAATCCGACCGTATGGCGGAACGCATTGAACAGGCTCTCGGGCATCCATTCTGGACCAAGGACTGGAAAGCGATGAACAGGAGCTTGTTTTCGGCTCTCAAACTGGAAAAGATGACGATGTTCGTCATCCTAACCATGATCATCCTCGTAGGGGCACTCAACATCATCAGTACGCTCGTGATGGTGGTCATGGAAAAGACGAGAGAGGTAGCTATCCTGAGGGCCATGGGCGCATCCGCCCGGAGCGTGATGTCCGTGTTTATGCTCCAAGGGCTGCTTGTGGGGACTGCCGGAACCGTAGCGGGAATGGCCTCCGGATTGGGCCTCTGCCACATCCTCGAGAAGTACAAGTTCATCAGCCTGCCTTCGGACGTGTACTACATATCGACGCTGCCCGTCAGGGTAGAATGGCCTGACGTTTGGTTCGTTGCTATGGCGGCCGTAGGCATTTCATTTCTGGCAACCATATATCCCGCCTGGTATGCTTCCAAGCTCAACCCGGTGGAGGCCCTCAGATATGAGTAACCGGAAAGACGGTATTCTGGCCCTTTACGGGGTGCACAAGACCTTTGTTCATCGAGGAGAACAGCTTGAAATACTAAGGGGAATTGATTTGCTTGTGCATCCCGGGGAGAGCCTGGCTTTGACAGGGGCTTCGGGAGTGGGCAAGTCAACCTTGCTGAATATTATGGGCAGTCTGGACATGCCCACAAAGGGGGTTGTCAAATTCCGGGGACAGGATGTATCCAGTCTGGATGAAGCGGCCCTTTGCCGATTCCGGAATAGGGAAATCGGTTTTGTCTTTCAGTTTCATCATCTTCTTCCGGAGCTTAATGCCCTGGAAAACGCGATGATGCCCGCCCTGATCGGACGTTATCCAAGAAAGCGGGCGGCGGAAATGGCCGAGTCGGTGCTGGTGAGAGTAGGTCTGGGAGATCGCATGACTCACAGGGCGGGGGAACTGTCGGGCGGGGAGCAGCAACGGGTAGCCATTGCGCGGGCCCTCCTGATGAAGCCCCGCTTGATACTGGCTGATGAGCCCACGGGAAACCTGGATTGGCAGACGGGACAGGGAGTGGCCGACCTGCTTCTGAATTTGAATGGTGAAGAGGAAGGGGCTCTTGTCGTGGCGACTCACAATGAGATTCTGGCAAAAAAAATGTCAAGACGGATGGAGTTGACCGGTGGGAGAATTTGTTAGAAAACCTGCGTTCCCGGTGCGAGTGAATGTTTCCGTGGGCAATATGGGGCCTTGGGTCTTGGCTGCGGCGCTGCTTCTGAGCCTGGTTGCGCTGCCGGGGTCTTCGGGAAAGGCAAAGGCACAGGAACCGGCGGCCTTCGCCGTACTCCCTTTCCAAGTTCACGCAGTTGAACCCCTCGATCATCTGCGTCTTGGGGTCCAGGACATGCTGACCGCTCGTGTCGGAAGTCGAGGACTGGATGCTCTGGATCCCGGGATTGTGAACAAACATCCCATGGCTTTTGCCCCGGATCTGAGCCATGAGCAACTTCGCCGGGTAGGCTTGGACCTCAACGCCAAGTGGATTGCTTCCGGAAGCGCTACACAGATTGGCGAGAAAATCAGCGTGGATCTCACCGTGGTGGATGTTGAGGAGGAGAGACCGCCTCTCTTGTTTTTTATGGTTGCAGAGAATGCCCACATGCTGCCGGAGACTGTAGGGCGGCTTGCGGCCAGCATCTACAACGAGATTTCGGGCGTGGTCCAGGTTGATTCTGTCCGGGTCGCCGGGAACCAGCGGATCGAAGCAGACGCCGTTCTCGCCGTGATTGAGACAGATAAGGGGGATCCGTTCGATCAGGAGCAGCTGGACAAAGACCTGAGAAGCGTTTTCAAGATGGGCTATTTCATGGATGTGGAGATTGAAACAGAGGAAGGTGCGAAGGGGAGGATAATTACCTTTAGGGTCTCTGAAAAGCCGAGCATCGGAGGAATCGTTTTTGAAGGCAATGAGGAAGTCGAAGATGACGTGCTGAAAAAGGAGATCGGAATCAGTCTCTATTCAATCCTGGATCGAAACAAAGTAAAACAGAGCATAAACAGGTTGAAAGAATATTATCGCCAGGAAGCCTATTACAACGTCCAGATCGAGGAGGAAATCAGCCCTCTTCCGGAGAACCAGGTTCTCTTGAAGTACAAAATCAACGAGAGTGAAAAGGTGTTTGTCCGTGAGATCCGATTTGAAGGGAACAAGCATTTCGATGATGATAAACTGAGAGATATCATGGAGACTTCGGAAAAGGGTTTTTTTTCCTGGATTACGGATTCCGGATATCTTGACACGAAGAAGTTGGAGTTCGATACACACAAGATCGCCTCCTTTTACCACAATAACGGTTTCATTAAGGCCAAAGTGGGGGACCCGCAGGTCGAATACAAGAAAAGCCTTGGGCTGGTTATCACCATTGAGATCGAAGAGGGGGAAAAATACAAGGTCGATAACGTTGATTTTAGGGGGGAGCTGATAGAGCCCGAGGAAGAACTTCTGAAAAGGGTTATGATCGATCAGGAGGAGGTTTTCAGGAGAGAAACCCTGAGAAGAGATGTCCTGGAATTGAAGGAGCTCTATGCAGCGCAGGGCTATGCCTATAGCGAAGTGGTGCCTCTTACTCGGGAAGACGATGAGGCCCATTTGGTTGACATTACGTACAATATCTCCAAGGGAGCAAAGGTGAAGTTCGAACGAATCAATATTTCCGGAAATGAGGTCACCCGGGACAAAGTGATTCGGCGCGAGCTGAAGGTGGAAGAGGGCGAATATTTCGACGGCGAGGCCCTGAAGCGAAGCACGGAGAACCTCAACAGGCTCGGCTACTTCGAGGATGTGGAGATACAAACAAAGAAGGGCAGCGAAGAAGACTTGATGGTTCTTGATATCAAGGTGAAGGAGCGGCCTACCGGAAGTTTCAGTTTCGGAGCCGGATACAGCTCCGTGGACGATGTGATCGGTACGGCAAGAGTGGAGCAGGACAATCTCTTTGGGTATGGCCAGAGTTTGTTTGCGGCGATTCGCATTGGAGGCCGAAGCAACGAGTTCGAGGTTCGCTTCACAGAGCCCTGGCTCATGAATCGGCCGATCTCCGGAACGCTGGGCGCATATAAATGGGAGAGAGAATACGACGAATACACAAAGGATGCATTCGGAGGTACGGCTGCGATTGGTTACCCGCTGAATATGTTCGATGACTATACGCGCGGTTGGACGGAGTATCGTTATGAGGATGCCGACGTCACGGATGTGGATGATGATGCATCCTACTTCTTGCGGCAAATGGAAGGAAGGAGCGTCACCAGCAGCATCACGGTGGGAATCAGGAGAAACTCTACGGACAAGCCATGGAACACGTCCAAAGGCTCTATCAACAGCTTGTCCGTTGAATATGCAGGAGGCCCTCTGGGAGGCGACAATTATTTCAACAAATACCTGGCCAGGACCACCTGGTTTTTTCCGCTGCCATGGGACACGGTGTTCATGGTTCAAGGAAGATGGGGATATATTAAAGAACGATCGGGCGGGGATTTGCCCGTTTATGAAAAGTTTTTCCTCGGCGGAATGAATTCGGTACGCGGATTTGACTATGCGGACATTTCACCCCGGGATGCGGTGACAGGGGACAAGGTCGGCGGCGAAAAGATGATGTGCTACAACGTCGAATACCGGTTCCCGCTCATTAAGGATCAGGGAGTGATAGGGCTTGTCTTTTTCGACGCAGGGAAAGTGACCACTTCCGAGCCGGGGACAGTGGACAGAAAACTGGGAACCAGCGTAGGCGCGGGAGTTCGCTGGTATTCTCCGATGGGCCCGCTTCGTCTTGAATGGGGATACAATCTGGATCCGCAATTTGACGAAGACTCGAGCCAGGTGGAATTCAGTATTGGAACGATGTTTTGATGAACTCGGGTCCGCTATGCTTATCGGCTGATGGCCACCTTGGTATTTGGGAGCCGGGCGGCTGAGACCCGACATATGATTGAGGAATAAAAACAAACACAACCCCGGGCGAGTAAACCCCGGTTTCTGCATTTTGAGGAGGAAAGCTATGAAAAGGTTCATGTTGCCCTTCGGCTTGCTTGTTCTGCTGATCTCTACGCCGTTCGGCGTATCCATGGCTGCAGATTTAAAAATAGGAGTTACCGATCTTCAACGCTGCATCACCGAGTCCGAAGAGGGAAAGCGTGTGTATCAAGAGTTGAAAAAGAAGAAGGACGACATGCAGTCGAAACTGGACGAACGCCAGGACGTGCTGTTGAAGCTGAAGGAAGAATTAGAGATGCAGAGCATGATGCTGAGCATGGATGCAAAAGAGGATAAAGCCAAGGAGTTCGAGAGGAGAAAGCGTGAGTTCAAGTATTTCTACGAGGATCTCAACGATCAGATGCAGAAGGCGGAATCCGAAGCCAGAGAAGCCATGCTGAAGGATCTCGAGAAAGTAGTTGAGGAATTCGGGAAGAAAAACGGATTCACAATGATCTTTGAAAGACGCAGCAGCGGGATCATGTATCTTGAAACCGCGATAGACATCACGGACAAGATAATCGAAGCGTATAACAAAATGAAAGGGCAATAACCCTGATCGGAGTCCATCCACGAATTGTATCGGAGCGGAAGCATCGTCCAATTCGGAGACATCTGAAAAATGCGTCCGCAAAGAACGCTGCCGTTTAATGACGAAACGGATGGAGAATAGCTGAGGCCAACCCGTGAAAGTATCGCTTGCGAAACTTGCCGCCATGGTCAAAGGACGTATTCTCGGGGACGAGGAGACTTTGATCACGGGGGTGAACGCCCTGGATCGCGCGTGTCCGGGAGATATCGTTTTCCTATCCGACATGCGACACAAAGACCGATTGCAGGAAACGAACGCCTCCGCCGTCATCCTGTCGGAGAAGGCGGAAAATTTCGAGGGGGCGCAATTGTTGGTGGACAACCCGTCATTGGCTTATGCCAAGGTGGCCGGCGTCTTTTCCGCCCCGCTTCCGAGATATCCGGGGATCAGCGAGCGGGCGGTGGTCCATGAATCAACCCATATCGGCCGGAATGTTTCCATATACCCCTTTGCGCATGTAGGGGAAGATGTGGTCATCGGAGACGATACGGTGATCTTTCCGGGGGGGTTCATCGGAGACCGGGTGGAGATTGGAAGCAGAACCGTTCTCCATGCCAATGTGAGCGTTCTGCATGACTGCAAGATTGGAAATGATGTGATTATCCATGCCGGGACGGTCATTGGAGCGGATGGCTTCGGCTTCGCCCGGGAAGGAAGCCGGCATATCAGGATACCCCAGATGGGAATCGTCCAAATTGACGATCGCGTGGAGTTGGGTGCAAACAACTGTGTGGATCGCGCGACGTTCGGAGAGACCCGGATCAAGGCAGGTGTCAAAACGGACAATTTCGTCCATGTGGGACACAATGTGATGATCGGTGAGGATGCGCTCCTGGTAGCGCAGGTTGGAATTGCAGGGAGCGTCAAGATCGGTCGAGAAGTGATTGTTGGGCCCCAGGCGGGGTTCCGGGATCATGTGGAGGTAGGAGACAGGAGTATGATCGGCCCTCGATGCGGTGTGGTCAAGTCCGTCCCTCCGGGGGAGGTCGTGTCGGGGTATCCGGCCATTCCTCACCGTTTGTGGCTGAAAGTCTCGAAGTTGATTCCAAGGCTTCCCGAGTTCAACCAGCGGATCCGTCATCTCGAAAAGAGAATGAAAGAGCTGAAAATCGGGACGGAAAAGGAATGAACATGGACATGGAACTGCCTCTTACCTATCGGGATATCGTCAAAATCCTGCCGCATCGTCACCCCTTTTTGCTGGTGGATCGAATTATCGAATTGGAAACCGGACTCCGTGTGGTTGGGATCAAAAACGTGACGGTGGATGAACCCTTCTTTCAAGGCCACTTTCCCGGTCGGCCCATCATGCCCGGCGTCCTTATTGTGGAAGGGATGGCGCAGGTGGGGGGCATTATGGCCAGGCTGTCCGTCCCGGGAGCAATGGAAACGAAAGACGAGGACGCCATATATTTCATTTCCATGGACAAGGTCAAGTTTCGCAAGCCGGTGATTCCAGGAGACCAATTAAGATTTGAACTCAGGGCCCTCAGAAAGGGTTCCAGGGTATGGAAAATGAAAGGTACGGCACACGTGGATTCGGATCTGGTGGCGGAAGCGGAACTTGTGGCCGCCATTTCATAAAAGCAATCCAGCGCCGGAGGTTCTCGGACTCCAGGCTCATTGTGTGCCCTGCGCTCCGGAGCCGGGAGGAGAAACATGGACATCCATCCCTCGGCCGTAATCAGCCCCCGTGCGGAACTGGACAGCGGGGTGAAGATCGGCCCCTACAGCATCGTTGGAGACCGGGTAAAGATCGGTCGCGATACGGTCCTGGACTCCAACGTAGTCCTGGACGGCAATACGGAGATCGGAAAAGAAAACAGAATCTACTCCTTTGTGTCTCTGGGTACAGCCCCTCAGGACGTGGGATATCGTGGTGAGGACACCCGCCTCACAATCGGAAGTGGGAACGTGATTCGGGAGTTTGTCACCATCAACCGGGCCACGACCAAAGAAGAATGGAAAACCACGGTGGGCGACAGAAACTACATCATGGCCTATGCCCATATCGCCCACGACAGCCTGATAGGCAATGATGTGATTATGGCCAATGCCGCGACTCTCGGTGGGCATGTGGAGATAGGCGACCACGCTGTTCTGGGAGGATTGGTCGCGGTCCATCAGTTTGTACGGATCGGATCCCATGCATTTATTGGAGGGCACACGGCGGTTGCCCAGGACATTCCGCCTTTCATGCTCACCAGTGGGCACAGGGCAAGACTCTTCGGCATTAACCGGAAAGGGCTCGAACGGGCCGGACTCAGCCCGAAAACCATTGAAGGCCTGAAGAAAGCTTACCGGATCATCTGGCGGGACAAGGGAAAGTTGTCCCAGGCCCTGGAAAAGGTCAGGGCCGAGGTCCCGCCTTCTCCTGAACTGGACTTGCTCTTGAAGTTCTTTCACGGCTCCAAGCGGGGAGTGGTACGCTGACAAGGCGGCATAAGATAGGACCATGTCGGGAGTTGAAAAAGACAGGGACGAAGTCATCGGCCTGATTGCGGGAGGCGGGAAATTTCCTTGGATGGTTGCCCGTGCCGCAAGGAGGCAAGGTGTCCGTGTGGCTGCCGTGGCTCATCGTGGAGAGACGGATCCCGCCTTAGCGGAAAACGTTGATGAGATACGATGGGTGAGGCTCGGGCAGCTTGGAGGGATGGTCAAGGCCCTCAGAAAAATGGGCGTTCATAAGGCCTTGATGGCGGGCACCATATCCAAGAAGCGTATGTTTGTGGATCTTCGACCGGATTTTCGTGGTGCGGCTTTCATTTCGAAACGGGCGATTCTGCATGATGACGATGTTCTGCGTGCCCTCGCACAAGAGCTTTCTGAGGAGGGGATTGAGATCGTCAGTTCGACCGCTTACCTGCCTGAGCTTATGGCCCCGATCGGATGCCTTACCAAGAAAAGGCCCGGGAAGAGGGAAAGCGAGGATATACAGTTGGGATGGCGGATTGCCAAGGAGTTGGGCCGCTTGGATATCGGGCAATGTGTTGTGTTAAGAAACAGGACCATCCTGGCCCTTGAAGCCATAGAAGGCACGGACTGCACGATTCGCAGAGGGGGTGAGTTGGCGCGGGAAAAGGCCGTAGTCGTAAAGGTGAGCAAACCGAATCAGGACCTTCGCTTTGATATGCCCACCGTCGGCCTTGAAACCCTGCGCGTCATGATCGAAGTAAAGGCGTCGGTGTTGGCCATTGAGGCAGGGAAGACCCTAGTGATCGACAGGGATGAGATGATTGCCGGTGCAGACAGGGCCAGGATAGCTATTGTCTCCTTGGAAAAATCCGATTCGTGACGAAGCGTTCTCAAAAGCGGGACACCATGGCGAAGCAGGAAATGGTTCCGACTGTAATGGACTTCAGAATAAGAGAGGATCAAAGGAACCGTGAGGATGCCGTCCGGTATGGTACATCATGAGACCGCCCGGATGATCCCGCCAATACAGGAAGAAAACCAATCAAGCACCGGAACAACGAAAGAGTGAAAAGAAATATGTTGCGTGTGGGAGTCATAGGAGTCGGCCACCTGGGCCAATATCACGTGGGAAAGTACCTGAATATTCCGGAGGTGGAGCTTGTAGGCGTTGTGGATGTCGATCCGATCCGAGCGAGGAAGCTGCAGGAGCGGTGCGGTGTAAAGGCATACAGTGATCACCGGGAAATATTAGACAAAGTCGATGCTGTGAGCATCGCTGTTCCTACCGAAGCCCATTTCGAAGTAGCCGAGGACGTTCTCTCTGCGGGTGTTCACGCGCTTATCGAAAAGCCGATCACCTACGAACTGGAACGTGCGGACAGGCTGATTGACTTGGCGCGGGAGAAGAACCTTGTTCTGCAAGTGGGGCTCGTGGAAAGATTTAATCCGGCCGTGGTTAAGATGGAGACGTTTCTCAACAAGCCGATGTTCATTGAATCCCATCGGATGAATCTGTTCACCCCGAGAGGAACGGATGTGGATGTGGTTCTGGATCTCATGATTCATGACCTGGACATTATCCTGCACGTGATCTCTTCCCCGGTGAAGGAGCTGCATGCTGTGGGCATGTCTGTTATCACTGGAAAAACGGACATTGCCAATGCGAGGCTTATTTTCGAAAGCGGGACGGTGGCCAACCTGACTGCAAGCCGGGTGTCCAATGAAATGCTGCGAAAGATCCGGGTGTTTCAACCGGACGCATACATTTCGGCCAATTGCGGGAAACGCCGGTGCACGCTCGTCAGGCTCGACAATGATGTGGTCCAGCCCGGTGTGCACCCGCAACTCAGTTCTCAACAGATGGAATTTCCCGACAGCGATCCGCTGGCCGATGAGATCGCCTCTTTTGTGGATGTGGTACGCAGAGGCGCCACTCCCGTTGTAACGGGGCAGCACGGAAGAAACGCCCTCAAGATTGCATTGGAAATCATTGACCAAATCGAGAGAGGGTGCAGGGATTTTGAGTCTGTCTGCCCTTCCTGAGCGGGTCCTCGACAGAGGATGGAATTAAAGGCCGACGGAAAGTTTTCAAATGCGAGGCCTTCAAAAATCGGAACGGATGACGAGGATGCGGGCGCAGCAAACGGACGCTTCGCGAAAGCCTGCCAGAGATGGAAAACTCATCCTCATCGTGGCGGGGGAGGCCTCGGCGGATCTCCATGGCGCCAATCTCGTCAAGGCCATGAAACGCTTGAACCCGGAGCTGCAATTCCTGGGTATCGGCGGAGGCAGGATGGAAAAGGCGGGAGGGCAGACGATCTTTTCCTCCTCTGAGATGGCTGTCGTGGGGTTGACCGAAATCCTCGGACGGATCCGGACCATATACAGCGCGGCCAGGAGACTCAAGTCCATCCTCAGGAATCTGGCCCCCGACCTCCTGATTTTGATAGACTATCCCGGTTTCAACATTCACCTTGCCCGGACCGCCAAGCGGAATCGTGTTCCCGTCCTTTATTACATTACTCCCCAGGTCTGGGCCTGGAGAAGGGGGCGGACCCGAAAAATGGCCCGGCGCATTGATCGCTTTTCTGTCATCCTCCCGTTTGAAGAGGACTTTTACAAAAGAAGGGGATTGAGTGTGGAATATGTGGGGCATCCGCTCCTGGACGCCTTCCCCGGAGTGTTGAAGAAGACGGAGATGGGGCATAAACTGATTAGAGAATGCACTCAGCCGATAATCGGACTGGTGCCCGGGAGCCGGAAAGAGGAGGTGGAGAAGCTTCTCCCCCCCATGGTGAAGGCCGTGGAGATGCTTGCCCAGGAATATCCCCATCTGGCGTGTATCCTTCCACTGGCTCCAACGCTCGACCGGAAATGGGCTCAGAACATTCTCGACGAGGCGCCGGTGAAGGTCACAATGATCGAAGGGAATATTTACGAAGCCTTGTCATTGTGCGACCTGGCATTCGTCACATCCGGGACGGTCACCCTGGAGGTCGCCTTGCTCGAAGTCCCCATGGTGGTGGTTTACAAAATGTCCGGCTTCTCGTTCTGGCTGGCAAGCCGGGTAGTCAAGGTCCCTCATATCAGCCTGGTCAATCTTGTTGCAGGGAAAGATGTCGTGCCAGAGCTGATTCAGGAAGATGCCGAGCCCCGAAATCTGGTTCGCCATGCACTGATGATTTTGGAAAATGGGCCCGAGCGGAAACGGATGGTGGACGAGCTCAGGAGAATCCGGCTTCGCCTTGGCCGGGGGGGAGCATCAGAGAAGACGGCCCGAATCGCTTTGGAAATGATGGAAGCAGGCAACTGACCGAACCAGGCGCCCTTTTGGAAAACCATGGGGCAGGGTATAGACGATGGCCAAAACCATTCTTGTTGTCGATGACGAAACCAGCATCCTCCAAACCCTCCAGGGGATCCTTTCGGACGAGGGGTTCGAGGTGATGATTTCGGAGAGCGGATCGGAAGCCCTGGGCATGATCGAAGAGGTTTTTCCGGACCTGGTGTTGCTCGACATCTGGCTGCCGGGAATGGACGGGCTTGAGACGCTTGCGAAGATCAAGGAGAAATACCCGACGCTTCATGTGGTGATGATGTCCGGGCATGGCAACATTGAGACAGCCGTCAAAGCAACAAAAATGGGCGCTTACGACTTCATCGAAAAGCCGTTGTCCCTTGATAAGCT
The DNA here is from genome assembly GCA_964455075.1 of uncultured Desulfobacteraceae bacterium. Lineage (GTDB taxonomy): Bacteria > Desulfobacterota > DSM-4660 > Desulfatiglandales > Desulfatiglandaceae > CAYVUX01. The sequence continues at coordinate 16,512 of CAYVUX010000001.1, forward strand.
CCTGCTGACGCTGCAGAACGCCCTCGAACGTTCCGTGCTGGCCGAGGAGATCACCCTCCTGAGGCAGAAACAGAGAGACCGCTACGGAATTACCGGAGGCAGCAAAGCGATTGTCCAGTTGAAGGAACAGATCCGGACGGTGGCGCCCACGAATGCCTGGGTGCTTATCTCCGGGGAGAACGGGACCGGAAAGGAACTTGTGGCCCACACCATTCATTGGCTGAGCAAAAGGGCCCACAAGCCCATTATCGAGGTGAACTGTGCGGCCATCCCTGAGGAGTTGATCGAGAGCGAGCTTTTCGGACATGAAAAGGGGGCGTTTACCGGGGCCTCCGGCATGAAAAGAGGCAAATTCGATCTGGCCGATGAAGGGACCATCTTTCTGGACGAAATCGGGGACATGAGCTTGAAAGCCCAGTCCAAGACCTTGAGAATTCTTCAGGAACAGAAATTTGAGCGCGTGGGCGGGGCCAGAACCATTACCGTGGACGTCCGGGTTCTTGCGGCAACCAACAAGGACCTCGAAGCGGAAATCGAGAAAGGGACTTTCAGAGAGGATCTTTATTTTCGTCTCAATGTCATTCCCATTCGCGTGCCTCCTTTACGGGAGCGGAAGGAGGACATTCCCGAGCTGGTCCAGGAGTTCGTCAAGGAATTTGCACACAGCACAAACACGGTGTCGAAAGTCGTATCCGAAGACGCAATCGGCATGCTGATGGAATATGATTGGCCCGGAAACATAAGGGAATTGAAGAACCTGGTCGAAAGACTCATTATCATGACACCGGGGGAGAAAATCAAGCCGGGAGACATCCCGCCCCCGTTCAGCGGATCCATCTCCATGAAGGACGGATTTGAAATCCCCTTCGATGCCAAGAGCCTCAAAGAAGCAAGGAGGCAATTCGAGAAGGCCTACATTGAGAGCAAGCTCAAAGAACACCGGGGGAACATCTCTCACACCGCCGAAGCCATTGACGTGGAGCGGAGCAGCCTTCACAGAAAGATCAAGGCGTATGGATTAGACAAGGCCAAACGGCAAGCGTAACGTTTGCTTTCCGCGGTCATCCGCGGGATTATCCTCCCGGATCCGTGTGTTCGGGAGGCATTTCTGCAGCTTCCACAATTTTTTTCCAAAGCGTTGCCCTCCCGTCCCCGGTTTTTGCCGAGAAGAGCGTGAAAGCCTCCGGCGAAATGTTTCCGCAGAGCCGGGCGATTTCCCTGGACCGATGCTTTGCCTGGTGTGTCGAGAGCTTGTCCGCCTTGGTTAATACCGGAAGGGCGGGCAGTCCGTGGTGCTCCAACCACTCCAACAGAGCAAGGTCCCCGGGGCTGGGATCTCTCCGGATGTCGAGGATAATAATCACGGCCTTCAAATTGGGCCTGCTCCGGAGGTAGGTTTCCACCATCTCTTTCCATGTCTTTTTGATTCTCGATGGGACCCTTGCGAAGCCATAGCCTGGAAGATCGACCAAAACCACACGGTTGTCCACCCTGTAGAAATTGATGGACTGCGTTCTTCCCGGAGTGGAGCTTGTTCGGGCGAGTTTCTTCCTGTTGAGCAGCACGTTGATAAGAGAGGATTTTCCCACGTTGGACGGGCCTGTGACGGCGATTTCCGGTTCGTCCGCAGGAGGGTATTGGCTTTTTTTAAAGGCGCTTTTGATGAATTCCGCCTGCAAGAAAGTTTCCCTTTGTCATTTCAGAGAAGGCGTCGTCGCTTCAATGGGGGATGGGTACCGAATGATGTTTGCCTTTGTAAGGAAACTTAGCGGGCCTTCAAGTAATTCCCTATGCGATCCAGACCTTCTTTAATATTTTCGAGGGAGTTCGCATAGGAGAATCGAATATGGCCCTCGGCGTTCTTTCCGAAATCCACTCCCGGACTTGTGCCGACCCCGGTGTTTTCCAGCAATTCAAAGGCGAAGGCAAAGGAGTCCCCGGAGAATCTTCCGGCATCGGCCAGGACATAGAATGCGCCCATCGGATCAACAGGAAGGCCGAATTCCAGCTCACGGAGCCGCGCAATCATGTATAGCCGTCTTTCGTTGTAGATGGACTTCATCCTCTCCACGTCGGATCCGGCCTGCTTCAGGGCCGCCAATCCGGCCCACTGGGAGAGACTGCCGGCGGATATGAAGAAGTTCTGCTGGATCTTTTGAAGCGGGCGGATGAAGTCGGACGGACAAATGAGGTACCCGAGCCTCCAGCCTGTCATGGCATAAAGCTTGGAGAAGCCGTTCAGAACGAATGCATTGTCCGTGAATTCAAGGATGCTGTGCGCGTCCTCGCCGTAAACGAGTCCGTGGTAGATCTCATCGGAGACAACCGGGATGCCCAGATCTGCAATTTGCGCCATACGCTCCTGAGAAAGGACATTTCCCGTGGGATTGGAAGGGGAGTTGATCAGGGCGGCCCTCGTTCTCGGGCCCATTGCCTTCTTCACGTCCCCGGGGCGCATCTGAAATCCTTCTGATTCATACCCCTTCACAAAGACGGGTTCGGCCCCGATGAATCTTGCAAAGTTGGGATAGCAAGGGTAGTGGGGATCGGAAAGAATGATCTGATCTCCCGGGTCGAGAACAGCGGAGAAGATCATAAAAAGGGCCGGAGATGTGCCGGAAGTGACCATCACCCGATCCGGGGTTACTTCGACCCCGTAGGTGTTGAGGTAATGTTCGCAGATGGCTTCTCTCAGTTGGGGGATCCCGAGACTGTGGGTGTAATGGGTCTCCCCCCGGTTCATTGCGCTCACAGCCGCCTGGCAGATGCATTCCGGCGTCGGAAAATCGGGTTCGCCGATCTCTAAATGAATGATTTCACGCCCTTGCTTTTCGAGTTCGTGGGCGCGTTCGAGAACATCCATAACGATGAACGGCGGGATTTCCTGTGCCTTTTTGGTAATTCGGCTCACCTCACCTCCAGGAGTTCCTGAATCGAAACCTTTGAGACAGAAGCCCTCCTCGGCTTCCTTGACCTCGATCCGCCTCCGGCGGAGACATTCTTCAAGGGTCTCGTTACACGACCTTGTTGAGCGGATATTCGATAATTCCCTCGGCCCCCGCATCCATGAGCCTTGGAATCAAGTCCCGGACCGCGCTTACATCCACGATGACTTCCACGGACACCCAACTTGAGTTGTATAGACCCGCTACGGTCGGGGCATTGAGGCTGGGCAGGATCTCAATGATCTTTTCAACATTTTTTTGCGGGAGGTTCATCTTCAGCCCCACCATGTTCTCCGCCCTCAAAGCCCCTTTGAGCAGAAGGATAATTTGTTCGATTTTGCCCCTTTTGAAAGGGTCTTTGTAGGACTCTCGATTGGCGATGAGCTGGGTGTTCGTTTGCATGAGTTCGTAGATGATCTTGAGACCGTGGGCGCGAAGGGTGCTCCCCGTCTCTGTGACCTCCACCACCGCGTCGGCAAGTCCGGACACCACCTTTGCTTCCGTGGCCCCCCAGGAAAACTCCACTTTGACGTCGATAGCGTGATTCTGGAAAAAACGCTTGGTAAAGTTGACCAGCTCCGTAGCGATTTTCTTTCCCTTGAGGTCCTCAAGGGTCCGCATATTCGAATCCGCAGGCACGGCAACAACCCAGCGTGCCGGGCTCTGGCTCACTTTCGAGTAAACGAGGTCGTCCACGATGATCACGTCGGACTTGTTTTCCTCGATCCAGTCTTTGCCGGTCAACCCCGCATCCAGAGCTCCGTTTTCAACGTGCCTGGACATTTCTTGGGCCCGGCAAATACTGCACTCCATGGTATCATCATTGATGTCCGGAAAGTAACTACGACCGTTGATGTTGATCTTCCACCCCGATCTTTCGAACAATCTGACTGTGGCATTTTGCAGGCTCCCCTTCGGGATGCCGAATCTGAGTTTCTTCATCATCCATAAACCTTCTTGGGATCAAATCGCTTTTCGCCTTCCACGGTCAATTTTCCGTCTTTGTTCAATCGCCTGTGAAAACAGGATTCGTAGCCGGTATGACAGGCAGCACCTCCGATCTGTTCAACCTGGAACAGGACCGTGTCATTGTCGCAATCCACGAAAATCTCCTTTATTTTCTGAATGTTTCCTGAGGTTCCGCCTTTGTGCCACAATTTTTCCCTGGAACGGCTCCAAAAATGCGCCTCTCCGGTTTCAACAGTCTTTTCCCAGGCTTCGCGATTGATATAGGCGAGCATCAGCACCTTGCCGGTGGCACTGTCCTGAACAATGGCCGGCAGCAGACCGCCTCCTTTTGAAAAGTCAAGTTGGAGCATGATCCAAATCCCTTTCTCCCTAAACTTTATAGTATAGCACAGAAAATCTTCTTTGAGCTAGTAAATTCATGTCCGGTTCATCTCATGCCCCGAGATCTTCGAGAAACAGCCTGTTTCGATGCAAAAGACGTTTTGCGCCGCGATCTATCCCTCTCGGGATCGGGAGCCGCTTAATTGCCCGCAGGCAGCCTGGATATCGCGTCCTTTGCTCTTTCGGATGATGGCCGTATAGTGCCGGCCTGCCAGGATTTGCTGGAAACGCAAGACGCGTTCCATGGATGGAGGGGCCATGTCACAGCCGGAGTGGGCGTTCAAGGGTATCAGGTTGATCTTGGCGGGGAGGCCCGAGAGAAGAGCCGCCAGTTTCTCTGCATCCACTCTGCGGTCGTTCATTCCTCCAACCAGGATGTATTCGAAGGTGATCATGCGACGGTTGGGAAGGGGGAATGCCCGGCAGGCGGCGATCAGCTGCGCCAGGGGATAGGTGCGATTTACCGGCATGAGGCGGCTCCGGGTGCTGTCGTCCGCTGCGTTGAGGCTGACTGCCAGATTGATTTTCATATCCCTGCCCATTTGCGCCATTTGAGGAACCAGGCCGCAGGTGCTCAGGGTCACTCGCCGGTGGGAGAAATTCATCCCATCTTCATCCACCAGGTTCATCACCGCGGTTCGCACTGCATCGTAGTTCGCGAGGGGTTCGCCCATTCCCATGAAGACAACGTTTGTGAGTGCCTCCGGCGTATCCATGGACCGCTTGACCTGGATGACCTGTTCCACGATTTCCCCGGCGGTGAGATTCCTCTTGAGCCCTGACCTGCCTGTGAGGCAGAAGAGGCATCCCATGGCGCAACCGGCCTGGGTGGACACGCAAAGGGTTGCATGATCCCTTTCCGGAATGAGGACGGATTCGATATGGTGGCCGTCCTGAAGTCTGAACAGGCTCTTTTCTGTTCCGTCCTCGGAAAGGACCGTCTCCACCTTTACGAGCGGCCGAAGGGAAATCCGTGCATCCAGAGATTCCCGAAGCGGCTTGGGAAGGTTGTGCATTTCTTGGAACGAACCCGCCAGGCGTTTGAACATCCAGTGCCGGATCTGACGCGCCCTGTAGGGCTCCAGCCTCTCCCTGAGGACCCATTTCTCGGTTCCGGCGGCGTCCAAGCCCTTGAGGTCAGTCTTCATCCAGGGCCCCGTCCTCCCGCACCGGCACCGGCTGATATTGCATGGTCCTGAGTCTGGCCAATTCCCAGGCATAGTCATAGAGATGAAGCCCTTTGCTGGATGCAATCATTTCGCCGTCGTCTACGCCGATGCTCAGAGCCATATATTCCTTGAGCATCTGAAGTGCCCCCAGGTTCGCGGGAAATCCGTTCCAGAGATCCCAGGACCTGAAATACACGATAAAATGGAGCTTTCCTTCTTTTACCCGTGTATCGATGCCTCTCAGACAGGGGGGATCGTTCAGGTGGATGGCGTTCGGATCTCCCACGGTCATGTAGGCCTGATTGGTGTCGAAGCCGTCCTCACGGTACATGCGAATGACCTCGTTGATCTGAGGCTCCAAATACTGTCCGTAGGTGTAATCCTCGCCCGGTTGCTTCGCCGAGGTCATCAAATAGGGCAGGTATTCCTCGAGGTATCCATCAGCGACAGGATTGGGAATGCCGAGGGCAGGGGGAATGTCGGGAAGCAGGGGACGAACTCCGGGGTGCCGTATATGTACAGTAACAAAATCGAACTCGAGCCTCTTCTGCCCTTCATAACTCCCCCTGTCTATAGTGTACTCCCGACCGGAGGAAAGCAGCCGGTAAACACACTGAAACCACGCGTCAGGGAGGTCTCGGGCTTGGATGAATTCAAGTTTCATAACCATCATGTTCTCCGCTGCAAAGGGCGGTTGGTCAACGGCTTACAGGTCCTCCAGGAGCGCAAGAATTTTGTCCCTTTTCTTGAGCCCGTCCATCCATTGCGTCGGGAGTGATTCGGGCCCCAGATACGCTCCCAGAATCATACCCACCAACATCCCCCTGCCGGCGCTGTCCCCTCCTGCCATCACGGATTGGACGAGGGCCTCCACGAGATCATCTTCATACTTGGCGATGAGATGAGCCACTCCGGGGAACGCCTCGGGAGTGTGACAGCTTTGTCCGAATTGTACCACGGTGCCTACGGTCTCGCTGCCGATCGAGTCGAGTCCGGCATTCAACCATCCCATAATCGGCGAACCCTTGAACCCGTCTTCAGAGATTTTCTTCATGGCCCGGACCGGACGGGCTCCCTTGAGAATGTCAAAGGCGACTCTCGCGAAAAACTCGGCGCAATCCACCGTGATCGGATCCCTGTGGGTCATGCTGGTCTGCGCCCTTGCCGTTTCCACCAGGGTTTCGAGATCCTCTCTATACACATAGACGACGGGCGGGATCCGCGCGGCGCCTGCAAGATCGTTTGACGGGGAGCCTGCTTCCTCCACGTCCTTTCCCGAGGCGTAGTTGGATAGGGTCGTCTTGGTGGCTTGATCGAAATAGCCGCGGTAGTTCTCAAAAAGCCCCCGCCATCGGGACGAGAAATCCTTCAGATCGAACCCGTTTTTTGCGGAGACCGACTCGAGAAGGGCAAGGGCCTGGTCCCCGTAATGGGTGAACTCTCCTTTATCCTTGCCGGCATGGAAGGACCCGTCAGCCGGTTTCAGAAGATTTTCCACTCTGCCGAACTCATTTTGAATGCGACGCGTATCATAAATCCAGTGCGCGCCGAGGGCGAGGGAATCGCCCAGGAAAGAGGAAATCACCATGGCCTTGGCGTGGCTGTCTGCAGTATCGTTTTGAGGCATTTTTCATCTCCTGTATTTCTTGTATCCCATAACGATCCAGAAAATCCCCCAGGCTCCGAATACAGGCGCGAGTCCGATGTAGAAAAAGAAGGCCGGGTCCTCTTGCCAGGGCTTCAACAAAACGGCGACCAGAGCGGGCCACGCGATCGATACGACAATGCCTGCTCGCATCCAACCGGTAAGCGCAAGGCCTTGCCGTCTGACCTCTTGGGTCCCCCGAACCCGTGAACCGAGCCGGGGAAGCATGAGGATGACCAGGCCAATTGCAACCAGCAGAAGAATTTCGGAAATACCAGACAAAGAGATCCTTCCAAAGGCTTCGGAAGCCCGTTCGTTTTCGGTGCCTGGAGCCAATGCGGAGGCGCTGAAAAAGGCGGCCCGCGGTCCTCCCCCTTCGGTCTTAGGGGGCTGTGATTTTCTTTCCCATTCGGTCGGGGAATGGAATCCGCCGCATACTCAAAAAAGGTCCGGTCTTCATTCGGTTCACTCGGCCCCAGCCGCCGGGCAGGAACCCTCCAAATGCGGGGAAGGGTCCATGCTCACAAGGCGGCTCTGGATCTGTATGGAGCCGACATCTATTGTTATCACAAAGAAGCGGGTTCGGGCAAGCACGCGTCCATGTGAGGCCCTTCCCTCTTTTCGTCTGTCTCGTTAAAATGATAGATTGCAACATTGCCCGAGATGGGCAGAATAATCGAATTCAGCGAGGGAGATGCACCCCATGAAAGGCGAGCACACGGGATTGGAAATGAACAGTCGAACCATACGAATTAAAGGTGCAAGGCAACACAACCTTAAGAATATCAGTCTCGAGATTCCGCTCCACTGCATCACGGTGGTCACGGGTGTGAGCGGTTCCGGAAAGTCTTCTTTTGCTTTCGATACGCTCTACGCGGAAGGCCAACGGCGGTATGTGGAGACCTTCTCCTCTTATGCCCGGCAGTTTATGGAACGCATGGACCGACCCCAGGTGGACCGGATTCAAGGAATCCCGCCGGCGCTTGCCATCGACCGCAAGGCCCCGGTCAGGACCTCGCGCTCTACAGTGGGAACGATGACCGAGATCACGGACTACGTAAAGCTCATATATCCGAGACTGGCCCGGCTTCATTGCCGGCGCTGCGGGGAGCCCGTCAGGCCCGAGACACCCGAGGACGTCTGGCTGCGTCTCAAGGGGTTCCCTCGGGGCTGTGAGGCCATCGTGACATTCCCTGTTCAGACATTCGGCCTTCCCACAGATGACGTGGTAAAGTCCCTGCTTCAAATGGGATTTTCCCGTTGCCTTCTGAACGGCGAGCTCCACGATCTTGCACAAGGAGGACTCACAAGCTCTGCCGAAGAGATCCAGGTGGTTGCAGACCGGCTCCTGCTTCGTCCCGGGGAGGCCAAACGGACCAAGGATTCCTTGGAGCAGGCCTTTCGTTTCGGAAGGGGAAGGATGGACGTATGGATCAGGGACGGGAGGAACAAGGCCGGTTCGGTTGAAGACGTCGATTCGGCGAAGCGGTTGTCATTCAGCTCCACGCTTGAATGCGCCCGCTGCCGGATATCCTATCCGGAACCGACCCCCAACATGTTCTCGTTCAACAGCCCCATCGGGGCCTGCCCGACGTGCAGGGGGTTTGGGAGAATCATCGATGTGGATCCCGACCTGGTGGTCCCGAACACGGAACTTTCTCTCGGGGAAGGGGCCATAAAACCCTGGGGAACCGGTTCGGAATCCCGGATGGAATTTGAAGACCTCATGACCTTTTGCCGGGCAAACGGGATACCGACGCACATTCCCTTTCGGAGACTTTCCGAGCCCCAGAAAAGAATGATTATGGACGGCGGAAAAGGATTCTATGGGGTTCGAGGGTTTTTCAAGTGGCTCGAGGGAAAGACCTACAGGATGCATGTGCGCGTGTTCCTCTCCCGCTACCGTGCCTACAGGCGATGTCCGGACTGCATGGGATCGCGGCTGAAAGAGGAGCCGCTTCTATACAGGCTGAACGGCTTGAGCATCGCGCAAGTGTATGAATTGAACGTGAAACAGGCGCGGGAGTTCTTTTCAGGCGTGAAATCTCCCAGGGGCGACGCGGCAAGCCGGCTGATTCTCTCCGAGGTGCAGGGTCGGCTGCGGTATCTGGTGAAGGTGGGGCTGGAGTATCTCACCCTGGACAGGCAGTCCCGGACACTGTCGGGCGGGGAGGTTCAACGCGTGGCCCTGGCATCTTCTCTCGGGGCATCCCTTGCGGACACGCTCTACGTGCTGGATGAACCCAGCATCGGTCTTCACCCCAGAGACAGCCGCCGCCTGTTGGACATTCTCCAGGGACTAAGCAGCCAGCGCAATACCGTTGTGGTCGTAGAGCATGACCCGGAGCTCATCGCGGGAAGCGATGTGATGCTCGACCTTGGGCCCGGGGCCGGAGAGCAAGGCGGTAACGTTATGTACTTCGGGCCGACCCGCGAAGTGGCAGGCTCCCTTACTGGCGAGTTCCTGACAGGAGAGAGGCGGATTCCCCTCCCGCAGGTGCGAAGGCCGGCCGGTTCAGGGGGATGGCTCACTATCGAAGGAGCCTCCGCCCACAACCTCAAGGGCATTCGAGTGGATATCCCTCTGGGCTGTTTCGTTTGCCTTACAGGGGTTTCCGGTTCAGGGAAGTCCACTCTTGCCGAAGAGGTTTTGTACAAAGCCCTCAAATGGGCGAAAGGCGACCCCCAGGGGAGGCCGGGAGAATACGCTGCTCTCACCGGGATTGAACGTGTCCGGGAAACCGTTCTTGTGGACCAGCGGCCCATAGGGCGAACGCCCAGGGCCAATCCGCTTACCTACATTCGCGCCATGGACGAGATTCGAAAGCTTCTCGCCGGGACGCCGGAGGCGGCGTCCCGGAATCTTTCACCCACGCACTTTTCTTTCAACACGGCGGAAGGCCGCTGCAAGACCTGCCGGGGAGACGGGTTTGAAAAGGTGGAGATGCAATTTCTCTCCGATGTGTATGTGACCTGCCCGGACTGCGGAGGTACGCGGTTTGAAAAACCGGTCCTGGAGGTGCGGTATCACGGGAAAAATATTCACGAAATCTTTTCCATGACAGGTCGGGAGGCGCGCCGCTTCTTTTCCGACCGGCCTGCGCTTTCGAGAGCCCTGGATGTGCTTTTCGACGTCGGGATGGAATACGTCCGCCTCGGACAGCCTGTGAACACGCTTTCAGGAGGAGAAGCACAGCGTCTTAAGCTTTCCAGATATCTCAAGTCCAAAGAAGAAGACGGGATCCTGTTTATCCTGGATGAGCCCACGACGGGGCTTCACTTCCAGGACATCGAAAAGCTGCTTGCAGCCCTTCAGGGTCTGGTGGACAAAGGCCACACGGTCCTTGTCATTGAGCACAACATGGACCTCGTCAAGTGTGCGGACTGGGTGATCGATCTGGGCCCCGAGGGAGGAGCGCGGGGTGGAGAGGTCGTGGGCAGAGGAACCCCGGAGGAGACGGCCCTGATTAAGGGATCCTACACGGGCCGTTTCCTCAAGACGGCTCTCAGGGGAAAGCCACGAATTCCGCTGCACAAAGCAAAGACAAGGGCGGCGCCGGGCCGGTCGGGAAACGGCCGGGAACGCATATCCGTGAGAGGGGCCCGTGAACACAACCTGAAGAACCTGAGTCTGGACATCCCGAGGGGGCGCTTCGTAGTGCTCACAGGGGTAAGCGGATCCGGAAAATCCACACTGGCCTTTGATGTGCTTTTCGCCGAAAGCCAGCGCCGCTACCTGGAGAGCTTGAGCCCTTATGTGAGGCAATACCTGAAGAATCTCGAACGGCCCGACGTGGACGTGATCACAGGGCTCCCGCCCGCGGTTGCCATCGGCCAAAGAACCAGCCGGGGAGGATCGCGGTCCACCGTGGCCACGCTTGCGGAGACTTATCATTTCCTCAGGCTCCTTTACAGCAAACTCGGTACCTCCCACTGTGCCGGCTGCGGCCGGGAGATGTCAAAACAGGACCGCAAGTCGCTCAAGACGGCGGTGCAAAACCGCTATGGACGAAAAAAAGGCCTTGTGCTTGCCCCCAAAATCCTGGGGCGCAAGGGCTTCCACAAGGATGTCCTGAGCGGCGCCCTGCGAAAGGGATACAGCGAGGCAAGAATTGACGGGGAATTGAGGCGCATAGAGAAAGGCATGTCTCTGAGCCGTTACCGGGAGCACACCATCGAAATTGTCGTGGGCGGCTTGCCTTCCAAGGATGTGGAAGCACTTGTAGATGCCGCACTCGAGGAAGGGAAGGGCACCTTTCTCGTTTGCGACAGCCGGGGGAAGGAGGAGGTGTTCAGCCTGAGCGGGGTATGCCCCGCCTGCGGGACAGGCGTCCCCGAACTCGAACCTCGGCTCTTCTCGTTCAACAGCCGGAGGGGTGCTTGCTCGGTGTGCGAAGGTTTGGGGACAAGAAACACTGCCAGTGGAAATTCCGGAGAGGTGTGTCCTGCGTGCAAGGGAGCGAGGCTGAAGCCCGAGGCCCTCTCGGTGAAGGTGGGCGGCCATTCCATCTGGGACCTGGTGAAGAAATCCGTCTCCGAACTGCCGGGAGTTCTCGGGAAACTGTCGTTTGCCCGCGGGAAAATCCCGGTGGCCGAACCCATATTGGCGGAGCTTCTTACAAGGATCTCCCTGCTCGACCGACTGGGATTGGGGTACTTGGCACTTTCGCGGAGCGGAGAATCCCTTTCCGGGGGGGAATCGCAGAGGATACGCCTGGCGGCTCAGCTGGGTTCCAACCTTGCGGGTGCCTGCTACATTCTGGACGAACCCACCATCGGTCTTCACCCAAAAGACAATGGGCTTCTCCTTGAGGCCTTGAGGCAGCTCAGGGATCAAGGGAACTCCCTCATTGTGGTGGAACACGATGAAGAGACCATCAAGGCCGCGGACACCCTTATCGATCTCGGTCCGGGCGCGGGAAGGGAAGGGGGAGAATTGGTCGGTTTGGGCAAGCTGAAGGACCTGAAGCGCACCCGCGGTTCCTTGACGGGCGCCTGCTTCAACGGGGGGGCTCACGAAATGACGTCAAGGCTGCGGCCTTATAGGCAATGTGCGTTTGTCACGGTTCGGGAAGCCCGCGCAAACAATCTGAAGAAGATTGATGTGGGCATTCCGCTTGGGACGTTTGTTGTCATCACGGGAGTATCAGGTTCGGGCAAGTCTTCGCTCTTGCGGGAAACGCTTTACAAGGGTCTGCGGGGTCTGCTGGGCCGACATCAGGAGGCCCCTGTTCACTGCAGAGCCATCGAGGGCTGGGAAGCTCTCGACCGAGTGCTCGAGGTGGATCATCGCCCCATCGGAAGGACGCCCCGATCCGTTCCCGCTTCCTACGTAGGATTCCTGGCCGATATTCGAAGGCTCTTTGCCGGGACGAGCGAAGCCCGGAGCCGGGGCTACACGCCCGGACGGTTTTCGTTCAATCTTTCCGGCGGGCGGTGCGAGGCGTGCAAGGGGCAGGGGAGCCTTAAGGTCGAGATGAGTTTTCTGCCCGATGTTTACGTGCATTGCGAGAGCTGTGGGGGGTGCCGATACAACGACGAGACCTTGAAGGTGACTTATAAGGGAAAGGACATCTCGGAGGTGTTGGAGTTCACTTTTGAAGAGGCAAACGCCTTTTTCCGCCCCGTGCCTACGATCAGAAAGGCCGTGGAGTTTGTGTGTGCAACCGGGTTGGGTTATCTCCGGTTGGGCCAGCCAAGCCCCACTCTTTCGGGAGGAGAAGCCCAGCGAATCAAGCTGGCCAGGGAGTTGGTCAAGTCGGGTGGGGGGCGGACCCTGTACATCCTCGACGAACCCAGCACAGGGCTCCATCTGGCCGATGTTGAACGGCTTATGGAAGTCCTCCAGGCCCTTGTCCATGGAGGAAACACCGTGGTGGTGATCGAGCACAATATGGAGGTGATCAAGGAGGCCGATTACATCATCGACCTGGGTCCCGGAGGAGGAGAGGCGGGCGGCCGCATCGTGGCGACGGGCTCTCCGGCGGAATTCCTGGAACTGGGACACGGCTCCCACACGGCAACATACCTTCGGCGGTATCTTTCCGGCTGACAGGCCAGGAGGGTTGGTTGCGCGCCGTGGTGAAGAGCACGGAGAAATGGGTTCGATCCTTGGTTTATATTGGAAGTTCAGGGCATTTTGTGATATTTATTTTGCATGCCGCAAGCCTCAGGATCGAAAAGAGACTTGCCAAAAGTGGGGCTCTGGGATATCCGGGAGAAGACCATTCCCGGCAAGAGGTCCCATTTTGTGCGTTGGCGTGCCGAGAAGACAATCCGGCGGACTGAGAAAAAACTCAGAGCCGGTGCCTTGGCGACGAAAAGTGCGGTCATATCCGACTTTGGGCGGAGAAGCCTGCCCCAGGCAAGAACAAGGCCCGTCGATTCTGCGGGCGGGGGCGCAAATTTGCATGAAATGGCTTTTGAAAGAAGGGCGCGCACGGCCCGCCCGGCGGGATTCAGCATATGACGAGCCTGGAGAGCATTAATGGTCAAGGCGGGAAGGCGGCGCCGAACAGCAAGATTCTCGCAATGTGCAGGACCGCCGTGAACAAGAAACTCGGAAGCCTGGATGATCTCCCGCATGAACTGGCCAATACGGTGGTCAATATTTTTTACCGATACTTTGAAGTCTGTGTGGGCTGGGCCGGAACCAAATTGGGAGGACCTCCTGGTGGCAGCTACCATGGGGGAGACAGGGCGGGCCTTGGAGAGAAGGCGTTCATTTTTGGCGGATCCGAAACTATTGGATCTTTATACAGCAGGGCAAAGAGAGATCACGAAGCCATCGAAAAGATGAGATATCACCTGAGACAATCAGAGCACATCGTAAAGATGGTGAGGGCGCTCCGGGGCATCGACCGGGAAAGGGAGCCCCGGGCATACGAAGCCAAGACAAAGTATATACTGGATATGATGAAGTATAAAATTAAGGATGCCAATAAAAAGTCCGATATCATTAGAGACATCGAGAGAGACCTGAACAGAAAAGAGGTAGACGAGATTCCCGATTTGTATATGCGGTTATAACACCGGTGCCCATGGACAGATGGCCTTCGGATACTGGGGAATCTCCCTCCGGAGATGAAAAATGGGCGCTAATTAGTGCCCATCCACACGAATCATTTTTGGGCACTTGGGAGTTTCCGATTCATAAATGAGAGGTTTTTCTTCGCACCCTAAAGGGTGACTCAGTCCCCATCCTGCGGGCGGGTCCCCAGTTTCGCAAGGTCAAGGAACACAAGGAGTTACGCGTCCCGTCCGCAGGACGGGAACAAGGAACTCCGCTGTTTGACGCCGACCTGTCCCGACGAAGACGGGGGATTGCGGAAAAGGGCCATTTATGGATGGAAACTAATTACTTTTCCAGCCGGGTCCCGCCGTCGGCGGGACCCGGCTGGAAAACGGACAGGAGAAGACGAATGCTGCTGCCCCAAGGGGAACATATCTGGAAGAATATGAGCGCCTCTTTTGTGGATATGGATGAGCTGCTTTTTTTTCTTAAGAGGGATGACTTTGTGGGATATCTCAACCTGAAATTCCCGGACAGGCAGGGAGTCGTTTTCCTTCAGGAAGGCGATCTTGTCAATGGAGTCGAGCAGAGGAAAAATGAAAGGAGGGGCGGCAAAGGAGTCGTTACAGGGATCCTGGAGCAATCAAGACGTGAGAGTGACGGGTGGATTACGGTTTCGAAACTGACCCCCCGGAGCGTTTCCGTTCTTGCCGATGTGCTGTGCATGTCGGTGGTGATTCTTCACAAGGGGCTTTCTTCCGACTTTTCAGACCTAGAAAAATTCGTGGGCAAGCTCAGAAAAGAGGGTTTTCACGGATATATTGAGACCCGCCTTTCACGAGGTGGGCAGGAAGGACTCATCGCGCTTGATCAGGGAAAAGTCAAGGCCATTTTGACTTCGGATATGCAGCTCGTCTCAATGCGGGAAAACCAGGCCGAGCTGGACTTCATGTTTTCGAAAATTATTGAGGCGACAAAAAAGTCGGAAGCGCTTTTTGATGTCTTTGTTGCCGTTTAAACGAAGATGTGCTGTCTATTTCTCCAGGAATTTCAGCCCGCCGATGGCCAGGCAGACCATCGCAATGATCTTGAAGACCACGTGGACCGTATAACCGGTTACCAAACCATAGTTTGGAACCAGGAAAAGCGCTGCGTCGGCCACGAGGAACAGGCCGATCGTGGCGATAACAAGGTTGATGGTCTTTTCAATAATTCCGCCCGTGTACTTGGACCTGGCATAGTAGAAAACGAAGAGAATTACTACGTAGATCGCGAGCGTAAGGAAAATCAATATTGCACCTGTCTCCTTAAACTTTCCCAGGAAATCCAACCCTACTGAATTCATACGGTCCTCCTGTCATCACCTGTAATTTTCTATAATCTCGTCCAAAATTTCCATAGACCGACTTCTCAATACAGTGTGTTCAAGGGTTTTGTCAGAAAAAGTCTCCATATCTGATCTGATGATCCGTATTTTTTCTATGGCGTCCTTGGTCAAAACCGATCCGAGGATTTTTTTGGACGCATCGAGAATATTGATGAACAGGCCGTAAAACGCCTCCAGGAAGACATGCCTCTGATCCGGGGAAGGAAAGTAGGAGGCGATATTCCTCAGGATAGTATTCGCGTCAAGTGAACCGGGCTCTTCAAGAGCGACATTAACGAACACGACTTTGTAATCCGGGTGCAAATCCTTTCGGGCTTTCTCCACAATCTCCTTGCCCCGTGCCCCGATCTGGCGGAAAAGCTCAGATGTTATAATTTGATAAATTTGGAAAAGTGTTTTCAGGATCCTGGAAAGACGTTGGAACTCTTTGTCCTCATATTCCCCGACCTCTTTCGTCTTTCTGACGAGGCCCAAAGAACTGAGCCGGTACAGGATGTTCATGACGGAGACTTCTTCGGCACCGCTAAAAAGGATCAATTGCTCTATATTTCGGGTTCCGTCTATCAAAGAAAGGATAAATTTTTCATTGGCGTTGAGCTGCTCCTTCACAGCCTTTCTGCCGTCCTTCACATAAGGCGAAGGCCGGAATATAATCCTGTTGTCAGGGACCTCCCGCTTGAATTTGGAAAAGTTGAATCCCCTCTTTGCCGCCATGAGTGCAGCCTTAAGAGGCGTGTATTTGACAACATTTTCTGATGGGACGTCTTTTTCCAAAAAGTAGAAGTGACCGGACTTCCAGAAAAAAGTGTCGCTTAGAATCTCCTCGATCTGAAGGGCGAGAAGATCCTCAAGCGTGTTTGAAGTAATTACTCCCTTCTCGACCAGGTACGTGCCAAGCCTTTTCCCCGAAAGTCTGGATTGCTTCGCCAGGTCCTCCAATTCATTCGGCTTCAGCTTGCCTTGCCTCAAGATGAAGCGGCCTATCCTCTCCTCTTTTCGCGTGGTAGCGGCAAAGACAATCAAACCATTCTGGAAGATAACCTTCTTTGAAGCCTCCTCTGTCTTGACCAGGGCTACCCCCGTACTCTTGTTCACATAGATCGCATAGAGGAAAAACAGAAACGGAATCTCCTGGATCATGCTGCCGAAAAACAGCCGCCCTCCCGCGGGTTTAAAATTTATGGGCTCACTGAATTTGCTCCTGCTCGCCGCAATCCACTCCTCAATGGCCCTGCCGAAGTTATGCTCCTGGTAATGCCGGGTGCCGCTTTGAAGGTGCTCGAAAAATGCATTGGAAGGGAAGTTGCTCCTCTTCAGGACTTGAATTTTCAAGGCGGGCTCCTCTATTCGTTTGGATTGCGCGTTGGTTTGACGGTCCGGGTAAGCTCCGGGCAAACAAAAAGCCTCTCCAACAGCAGATTTAATTATCGGACGAGTTCCGAAGTTAATGAAGGGAACTCTCCCAAAGCAATGCTCTGGCGGCTTCCCAGGGAAAGTCAAGAATATAACTCTCCGATTGGAGGATTCCTTTCACTTCCCTTGGGCGGAGCTTTCTGGTTGTTAATGCTTATGATTTGTCCGAATTTTAGACCCCACAGCGGAACTATATGAGACGAACCAAGCATTGTCAATCGTTTGCGTGTTTTTTCCAATGCGGAAGGAATGGCTCCGGCAAAGAGGCTATGTCAGTAGTTTAGAATCTCCCCGTGAACATCGAAAATGTAGGCGATCAAGGCGGCGCGGGTCCACATGCCGTTTCTCTCCTGTCGCCAATACATGGCTCTCGGATCCGAATCAATGACCACATCAATTTCGTCTCTTCTGGGAAAGGGATGCATGACCACCGCGTTCGGTCGTACACGCGACATGATGGGAACCGTCAGCTTAAACTTCGAGATGTCGGTCCTTGCGGAGTCTCCACGGACCTCGTCGTGCTCATCCTGAATCCGGGTCATGTAGATGGCGTCGGCCTCGTGAACCACGTTTTCCAGAGATTCGGTCTCAATGACGCATAGGATCTCTTGGCGTTCCAGGA
>CAYVUX010000002.1:0-24572 GCA_964455075.1 uncultured Desulfobacteraceae bacterium
TCCATCGGATCTCACCGGCTGGGATGTATTTTCTGAAGATCAGGAACGTTTTTTTCAATCTCTGGGGGAGCCTCTTGTCGCGCTGGGTCACAGCCGGGGCGCTGTGACCAGTCTCATGTTGGCGGTTCGCAGACCGGAGATGATCCGGGCGCTCGTGCTTATCGACCCCACCATCCTCCCTTTGTCGTGGATGCCGGGATGGTTTCTGGCCAAAAAAACCGGTCTGGCCCGGTTGGTGCCCATTGCGGCCAGAGCGGCGGCTCGGCGGCGGCTGTGGCCGGACCGGAAGGCCGTTCTTGAATCCTATGCCGCAAAGCGGCCGTTCAAGGACTGGGCCGATGGTTTTCTCGAGGCGTATGTGAATGAGGGAACGAAGGAGACGCCGGACGGCGGAATCACGCTCAGGTGTGATCCCCTGTGGGAATCGGCGTGCTTCTGCGCCTGCCCTCATAATGTCTGGCGTCATGTTTCAAAGATCCGAGTCCCGACCCTGGTGATTTTCGGGGTCCGGTCGGACACTTTTCTCCGGCCGGCCGTGAAGAGGTTCAGGAAAACGGTACCTCAAGCCGTGTTCATGCCCATGGAGGGTACGGGGCATTTTGCCCCTATGGAAAAGCCGGAGAAATGCGCCCGCATCATTCTGGACTTTCTTGATGACCGGGGAATCCTGTGAAATCCTCCCAAGCGGCTGTTCACGCCGGCGGATGAAGGGCTCATGAATTCGGGTGGAGAGGCTCCGCATTACCGGGCTTTGCTCGAAAGGTTCCTTGACAAAGGGCATGGGGAAAAGGAAGGATGGATCTTTGTCCCAGGTAAGTCCCGGCGCATATTCAGGACTCCGTGGGCAACTCCAAAAAAGGCTTTGAAAGGGCAGGCGGATGACACAGACGTTCCGGATCCATCCCATTGGTGTGGTGAGAAAAGCGAGCCGCGAGACATGGATCGAGGTGTTTCCGGAGTATGAGGAAGCCCTCCTGGGGCTCGATGACTTCTCTCACGCCATGGTGGTCTTCTGGTTTCACAAGAACGACAACCCCCGGGAGCGGTCCACCCTTCGGGTTCATCCCAGGCGGGACCCGAAGAAGCCGTTGACCGGGGTTTTTGCCACCCGTTCGCCCGCAAGGCCGAATCTCATCGGCATAAGCACGTGCAGGGTTCTTGGGGTGGAAGGAAACGTCGTCCACATCGAGCGGATCGACGCCGATCACGATACCCCCGTGGTGGACATCAAGCCGTGGATTCCGGCGGAGGACTTGGTTGAAGACGTGGTGCTCCCCCCATGGGTGAATGCCTCCAAGGGGGATTAAAGATGGACATTCTTCCGGTGAAACGGAGGCCGGGAAATGACACACATCAAATTCCATCATGCCGCCGTGGTTTGCCGGTTCCGGGAAACAGCGGACCGTTTCTACGAAGATTTGCTCGGACTGAAAGCGGTCAAGGAGAGCGTCCTTGACGAATCGCTGGCCGAGGAAATTTTTGAAACTCGTCAATCCTGCGTCTTTCTCCGCTATGAAGGGAAGGGCCTTGCCGTCGAGGTCTTTCTGGTTGAGGACGCCGGGAGAAAGGGCCCTCGATTCGAACACCTCGGTGTTGAGGTGGAAGATCTGAAAGCGTTTCTTTCTCGGTGCGAGTCCGCAGGGGTGAAGGTGAAACGAATCCGAAGAGGAGAGAAAACCCTGGCCTTTGTGGATGATGGAGACGGAAACCTGATGGAGATCAAACAATCGCCCCGATGAGGGGCGGGAGCGGCGTTTTTCGTATGTTTCTGTGCAGGGCGCCGGGGGAAGACGTTGGAGACCGGGGGGGAAGAGGAGGAACGGTTGCTTTTCGAGGCGATAATTTTTGACCTGGATGGAACGCTTCTCGATACGCTGGAGGATATCGGCGCGGCCGTCAACCGGGTGCTTGAAAAGCGCAACGTCCCTGTCCACCCCATGGAGGCCTACCGAAAATTCGTTGGAGACGGAGCTCGACAGCTTGTGGAACGCGCTCTCCCCGATGGGATGCGAAGCGAAGCGGTCATCCAAACGTTTCTGGAGGCTTTTCTGGAGGACTACGGCAGGAACTGGAATGTGAACACCCGCCCGTATCCGGGTGTGGAAGCCATGCTGGATGAACTTGCGCGGAGAAGGCTGAAAATGGCCGTGCTTTCCAACAAACCCCACGCCTTCACCCAACAATGCGTCAAGGAACTGCTCTCTCGATGGCGGTTTGACGCGATTGTGGGGGATAGCGAGGGATTGCCGAAGAAACCGCATCCGGCCGGTGCGCTGAGGATAGCGGAATCCCTCCATGTCCCTCCGGAACGGATCCTGTACCTGGGAGACAGCGATGTGGACATGAAAACGGCTGTCGCGGCCCGCATGTATCCGGTGGGTGCCTTGTGGGGGTTTCGCTCCCGGGAGGAATTGGTGGCAAACGGCGCAGAGGCAACAATTGAACACCCGCAGGATGTGGTTTATTTCTTGACATGAGTCCGCGGCCGCGATGGGCGCGCTCCGGCTCCCGGGCATGGAGCCCCGCCCCCGCGCCATGAAATGCGAAGAATCCGTGCTGAGAGGGTTGGTGATGGGAATGAAAAAGAAAATCGTCATTGGGATTATTGTCCTGGTTGCCCTGGTAATCGGGTTTTGGTTGTCCGTCTATCCGGACTGGCTCTGGTTCCAGAGTCTGGGCTATCCAGCCGTTTTTTTGACCGTCCTGGTGAGCAAGTACGGGTTCGGCGCCGGGGTGTGGGTGCTGCTCATCGTCATTCTGTGGGTCAACCTGCACATCGCAAGGCGTTTGAGCCCAGCAAAGAGTCCCGTTGCGGGGACCGCCGAGGGCGGTGGAGTCCTCGGGCAGATGGGGCTCTCGGGCAACAGCCTCAACATTCTTCTCATGGTGCTGGTCTTGATCGCCAGCGTGATCGTGGCTTCAAAAGGGGCCGAGAAATGGGACATGCTGCTTCGCTACATATACCAGGAGCCTACGGCGGGTTCGGACCCGCTGTTCGGGCGACCCGTCGGGTTTTATCTTTTCTCCCTGCCGTTCTATATTTTCGTGCGGAACGGGCTGCTCCTGCTGTTTCTGTTTGCCGGCGCACTCTCCATACTCTGGTACGTAAAGGACGGAGCGCTCCAGATCCTCGAAGACTTTGCGCGCGAGGAAGGAAAACCCCCTTCCCTGCCCAAGATTTCCATCACCGACGGAGCCAAGAAACACCTCCTTGTTCTCGCTGCCATTGTGATGATGCTCATCGCCTGGGGCTACCATCTGAAGGTGTACGGCCTTCTCTATTCGACCCAGGGCCCGGCTTTTGGAGCGAGCTTCACCGATGTGCAAGTTCGAGCGCCTGCCTACAGGATATTGATCTTCATCTCGCTGGCCGCGGCCCTGGTGTTGCTGGCCAGCCTTTCCAAACTCAGGTTGAAGGTAATTTATACGACCGTGGGGGCCTGGTTGGGGTGTTTGCTGCTGCTGGGAAGCATCATCCCGCTGCTGGTTCAGCAATTCGTGGTAAAACCCAACGAGCTGGCCAGGGAATCCGCCTATATCGAGCATAACATTCGGGCCACTCGAACAGCCTACGACCTGAACAAGTTCAAAGAGGTCGACTTCCCGGTGAGCGATTTGCTGGATGTGAATGCGTTGACGGAACACAAATCCACCGTTGAAAACATTCGGATCTGGGATGAACGGCCGCTTCTTCGGACTTACCGGCAGATCCAGTCCATCAGGCTCTACTACGATTTCCACGATGTGGATGTGGACCGTTACATGATCAACGGGCGCTATCGGCAGGTGATGCTGTCCGCAAGGGAAATGGACATCAATAAGCTGCCCCCACAGGCGGCTACGTGGGTGAACCGCCACCTTACCTATACCCACGGCTACGGTCTGGCCCTCAGTCCGGTCAATGAGGTGACCGAGGAAGGCCTTCCCCGGCTCTTTGTCAAGGATCTCCCTCCCGCATTCGAGGTGGATTTAACCCTGGACAGGCCGGAAATCTATTACGGAGAAAAAACGAGCAATTATGTTCTGGTAAACACCAAGAACGAGGAATTTGATTATCCCAAGGGGGACCGGAACGTCTATACGAAATACCAGGGAACGGGCGGGGTGGCCATCGACTCGTTCCTCAAAAGAATCGTGTTTGCCCTGGAGTTCCTGGATCCCCAGATTCTTTTCACCACCTACCTGACGCCGGAGAGCAGAATCATGTACAGGCGCCTGATCGGCCGGCGGGTGCGTACGCTCGCGCCCTTTCTCGGGTACGACCGGGATCCCTACCTTGTCGTCTCGGGAGAGAAGCTCTACTGGATTCAGGACGCCTATACCGTTTCCAGGATGTACCCCTATTCGAGCCGCTCGACCGATATTCTGGGCAAGGGATGGAACTACATCCGGAACTCCTGCAAGGTGGTCATAGACGCCTATACCGGCGAGGTTCGTTTTTACGTGACGGACGAGAAAGATCCCGTCATGGGCACTTACATGAAGATTTTCCCCGACCTCTTCAAGGCCTTTGCGTCCATGCCGGAAGGGCTGAAAGATCACATCCGCTACCCGGCGGATCTCTTTGAGATCCAGGTGCAAATGTACAAAAACTACCATATGGAGGAGGCCCAGGTCTTTTACAACCAGGAGGATCTCTGGGAGATTCCAAATGAGCTCTACGGTGAAAACCGGCAGAGAATGGAGCCCTATTACATCATTGCCAAGATTCCCGGGGAAAAAGAGGCGGAATTTTTGATTATGCTCCCCTTCACGCCTTCGAACAAGGACAACATGATCGCATGGCTGGCGGCGAGGAGCGATCTGCCCAATTATGGAAGCCTTCTTGCGTACAATCTGCCCAAGGAAAAAATGGTATACGGGCCCATGCAGATCGAGGCCCGCGTGGACCAGCAGACGGAGATCTCAAGAGAATTGAGCCTCTGGGGCCAGCGGGGCTCCCGGGTCATTCGAGGAAATCTCCTTGCCATCCCCCTGGGGCAGACGTTTATCTATGTGGAGCCGGTTTACCTGGAAGCCAGGCAGGAGGAGACCCCGCCGGATCAGCCCGGGGATGCGGATCGTTTTGGAAGGTCGAGGTCGAACAGGACGCCCTCGCTTTCCCCACCCAAAAAGCAGAGGGCGGTTTCCCTGCCGGAGCTCAAGAGGGTCATTGCGGGCTACAGCAGCCACCTGGTTATGGACGAGACTCTGGATAAGGCCTTGAATCGGGTTCTGCTGTTGGATGGCGTGCCCGAACAGCCCGCCCCGAGCAAGGTCCGGCGGTCCACTCCAGTTTTCGAAGGGGGTGGGACTGCTCTGGAGCACTACAACCGGGCGAAAGAAGCCCTGCGGCGGGGCGACTGGGCCGAGTATGGAGCGGCCCTGGAACGACTGGAACGCGTCCTGAAAGACATGGCGTCGATGGATCCTGACGAGAAATAAGCGGGCGAAGCATCTTTGAGAAGGCGGCAGGGAGCCCGTGGATACCTCCAGAGAACGTTGCCGCCGGCCGCGAAAGGCGAGAGCCTCGGAAGGGAGACCTTCAGGAGTCGGTTTTGTTGACAGAGCCCTTAGAAAAAATTCTCAAAGGTTTCTCAGGGCGCGGATCCTCCGGAGCACGGGCGGGTGACTGTATGCGATGAACACCTTGAGGGGGTGGGGCCTGAGATTTGACAGGTGATCCACCGTCAGCTTCTTGAGCGCTTGAACCAGGGATTCCGGCCTCTGGTAGGTCCTTGCGGAGAAAAGATCCGCCTCGAATTCGTGTTTTCTGGAAAGCACGTTCCCGCCGATAGACAATAAGGTCTCTATGGGTGCGTAGAGAAAGCCGAAAAACACGAGGCTCGCATAAATGGAGAGCCGTTCCATGCCAAAGGCGTCGAAAAGCTGCCTGTTGTTGATGAAAAGGGAAAGGATCAAGAACATCAGTGCGGCGTTCGCCGCGGAGACGGCAAAGGATTTCGCCACATGTTTCTTCTTGTAATGTCCCATTTCATGGGCGAGGATGGATACGAGTTCCGGGACCGAGAGCCTTTCAATGAGCGTGTCGAACAGCACGATCCGGCGAAATTTTCCAAACCCGGTAAAAAAGGCGTTGGATTTGATCGAACGCCTTGAGCCGTCCATGGAAAACACCCCTTTCATCTTGAAGTCCTGGGACCGGGCATACTGCTCTATGGCGTCTTTGAGTTCTTCGTCTTTGAGGGGAGAAAATTTGTTGAAGAGAGGCAGGATCGTCACAGGCGCCACGAACAGCAAGAACGCCTGAAATCCTAAAAAGGCGAGCCAGCAATAAAGCCAGGCCCAGTCGCCGGCCTTGTGAAAGAACCACAAAACGGCCGAGAGCATGATTCCCCCGAGGACGGCTGCGAGAAGCCATCCCTTCAGGATGTCCAGGAGGAATGTCCGTGCCGTGGTGCGGTTGAAGCCGTATTTTTCCTCGATCACAAAGGTCTCATAAATAGAGAAGGGAATGGTGAAAAGATGATAGCCGAAGAGGAGCACACCCGCAAATATCAGGCCGGTGGGGATGGGGCTCCACCCGAACCCGCGGGCAAACGCATCCACTTGGTTGAACCCTCCCCAAAGGATGAACGCAATGACAATCGGCGTGATCACGCTTTGTTCCAGGATGCCGAATCGCGTGTTTTCTCTAAGATAAGATTGTGACCTCCGGTATCTTTCAGAGTCGTATATCCCGCGAAACTCCTCCGGCAGTTCCATTTCCGCGTGGCGCAGGTTGAGGGTCTCGACGAGCAGATCGAGCAAATAGCTTCCGATCAAAATGGCCAAGATGATGATGAGGAAACCGTTCATGGATGCCCCTCGAATGGGAATTCTTGGGAGGAACGCCGGCCGAAAGCCCGCGGCATGCGCCGGAGGACTTTCGGCCCTCCGCCGGAATTGCGGCTACCCGCCCTATGATTCGTCTTGACGCCTCTTGGTTTGATTCCGTCGCGTCCCGCTCTGGAGACTGTGTCGCAGTTCGTCATCCCGGCCAAGTCCCGTGAAACGGGAGGGGAGCCGGGATCCATAAGTTCTTAATATGCTGACGTTTTCCTGGATTCCGGATCTCTCTATGCTTCGCGTCGCTCGTCCGGAACGACGTATTTTTCGAAATGCGACGCAGTCTTTCTGTGCGGAATGAGGAAGTATTCCCATGAAGACCCGCTTGCTGTGTCGCATCCTATGATAACCGGTTTTTTTCTCCTTTCAAGAGCGAGGTCCGCGGCTTGGGTCAACGTTGACACCTCCCCGGTTTCCTTGGTAGAGGGGATTCCGTGCTCGAAGACGCTTGGAACGGAGGCCTTCTTGAGGGAGTCAAGCGCACAGGCGGAGGGTGTTGCGGCCGTTTCCCTTTCGGAGTCAAAAGCCCGCCGAGGTCCTGTTCGGACCCGCCAAAAGCCCTTAAAAAACCGCCGACCTTTCAATCGCAAGTTCGTTTGAGGAGGATGCACTATGGGATTCATTTACGGAGCAGCAACGTTCGCCCGATACATGGTGGACGGCAAGGTGCCGCAGGACTATCTGGAGTGGTATCCGAAGCGGATCGCCCGCTATGCATTTCGAAAGCTGGATGAGAGCTCCCCGGAAGAACGGTCCATCGGATGGGCGAATATCATGGACCCGTTTGACACCTCGTTCGAGCAGATGGAATTCTTGAAAGAGCCGTATATTGCCATGGTCTGGCGGATGGACGTGAGACGTATCCCGAAAACGGCGCTCAATGAGTACTGTCTGGAAAAAGAGAACGAGATCAAAGCAGCCGAGGGGCTCTCGTTCCTGCCGAAAGTGAGGCGGCGGGACATCAGGGAAGCCGTGCGCGGTTCTCTTCTCAAGAGGGCCATCCCCGTTTCGAAAACCTACGACATGATATGGAATATGAATACGAAGGTCGTGCTGTTCGGCTCGGTGAGCAACAGGGTTTGCGACGAATTCATGGAATTTTTCCTGAAAACCTTTGATCTCCCCTTGAGAGTCCTTTTTCCCTATGAACTGGCTTCGCAAGCTTTGGGCCGGGAGGACATGGATCATGATCTCCTTGACGCCTGCCGCGAAACGAAATTCACCGGAGGAGACTAGCGATGCAGGTCATAGAGAAGGCGAAGGAGAGGGAGTTCCTGGGACGGGAGTTCCTGTTGTGGGTGTGGTTTTCGAGCGAAGCCCGGGAAGGCCTTTTCGACCTGGGGGAATCGGGAGAGGCCGAGCTGTTCGTGGACGAAAAGATCAAGCTCCAATCCGGAGAAGAAGACGATATGGCCACCATCACCTGCTCGGGAAGGACCGAGCGGCTGAGGGAGGCGCGGTTTGCCCTTTCCGAGGGGAAGGCGGTCACCCAGGCGCAATTGCGACTGAAGGTGGGAGAAGACCGCTGGTCTTTTGTCCTCGACGCGAAATGGTTGAATCTGCATTCACTGAAAGGGCCGAGGGTTTTCCAAGACAAGGAGGATCATCCCGACAGCATCTTTTACGAGAAGCTCGGCTTCATAGAGCGGCCGGTTGCGGTGGTGGACCGGCTTTTCGCCGAATTCGCCCGTCTGAGGGTGTCTCCCGAATGGGAAGCGGAAACTGTGCCTGCGATCTCCCAATGGGTGAGGGAAGGAAGGGGGCCGGGGCCTTCGTGAAATGCCCTTTGAAATCCGCATGTCCGGTATTACAATGATCTTTAGGGATTTATTGACAGAGCCCTTAGTATCGACATCCGGAGGCAAAAGGAAAAAATGGAGAAAATGGTTATCGACGGCGTGGAGGTTCACCTCAGTGAACCCGACGTGGTCTCCATGGATTGGGTCGGACAACCGGAGCTGGTGACCCAGGTTCTCGCCGCGTGGCTGGTTCTTGGAAAAGACGATCTCCCGCTTCATCCCCGTCTCGTCGGGAAGCCCGGCGTGGGAAAGACCACCCTGGCCTATCATGCGGCGGTCACGCTGGGGCGGCCCGTGTATCTTTTTCAGGCCACCATGGACACCAGACCGGAAGACCTGATCATTACGCCTGTTATCGCCGAACAGGGAAAGATTCGGTACATGGCCAGTTCTGTGGTGTCCGCCATGGTAAAGGGGGGCGTGGCAATCATCGACGAGGGAAACAGAATGAGTGAGAAGAGCTGGGCTTCTCTCGCCCCGCTGATGGACCGGAGACGCTATGTGGAATCGGTGGTGGCCGGGATCAAGATCAAGGCGCATCCGGATTTTCGGCTCTGTACGACCATGAATGATGATGCCAGCACATTCGATCTGCCCGACTACATTCAGTCCAGATTGCAGCCGCAGATCTTTATTGATTTCCCGGAAAGGGAAGAAGAACGTCTCATCCTGGAGAGCAATCTCCCTTTCGCCGACCAGGAAGTCTTGGAGTATGTGGTGGAATTCCTCCAGGCGGCGCATGAGGCGGACGAGCGGTATTCCGTTCGGGACGGGATCAACATCGCGCGGTACGCACTGAAAAGGCTGGCGGAATCCGGAAAGGGCCCGAAGGACAAGGATCATGGGACGGAAAAGACCCGGTACCTGAAAGAGGCCGCCTCCATGGTGCTGGATGCCGCCGTGGTGCGGTATTTTGAGGAACTCGTTGACGAAATGGAAAATGAGGACTGAATTTCGGTGGAGAAATGTCCGGCTGTTTCCGATCCTACACGGCCGGATGGAATTCGCCGCAGAGCTGAGAAGGCAGTTCAAATCGTACCGACCGGATATCCTGGCGGTGGAGTATCCGGACACGCTCGAGGAGCGAATCCTTCAAGGGGTCGAACGGCTTCCGTTTCTCTCCGTGGTGCACTATGAAGAGGAGGACGGCGCGTTCACATACGTTCTCTTGGAGCCGAACGACGCTCTGGTGGAAGCGGTGCGCCTTGCCTTGAGCCACGGGATCCCGGTTCATTTCGTGGACCGGGATACGGAAGGCTATCCCGTGGATTTTTCTCCCATGCCGGACTCTTATGCCGTCAGGAGAATCGGCCACTTTGCGTATTGCGAGGCATGCCGCCGAATCCATAAGGATGATGAGCGCAGCCCGGAGGATATTCTCCGCGAGAAGACCATTGCCTATCACCTTCAGATGCTGAGCGAACAGGGAGAGAGGATCCTGTTTGTGGGCGGTCTCTTTCATCTCCCCGGACTCCTGGAGGCCCTGGAGCAGAAACAAACCCAGGTGATTGGACGGAGGCAGCGAAAAGGAGTGGGCCTGGCCCACCTCCACGCGGAGTCGAGCCGCGAGGTCATGAGCGAAATGCCCTACCTGGTGGCGGCTTACGAGCATGCGAGGGGGCTTGAGGACGAGAGGGCCTTGGATCGCCTGCAGGTTCATCGCCGAATCATCGAAGAAGCGCGAAAGAACCACTGGAGGAACAACAAGGAGGAAATTAATCCCGGTCAGATACGTATCCTCAATCGGTTCGCCAGGAATTATGCTCTCCTTTCCGGAGGGCTGGTCCCCAGCTTCTACCAGCTTGTGGTGGCGGCCCGCGCCGCCGTGGACGACAATTTCGCTTATGAAGTGTGGGACAAGGGGAGCATGTACCCCTGGCAGACGGAGCAGCCCGCTTTGCCGGTTCTTCGGTTGAGCGGAGAGGACCTTTTCCTGGATCAAAAAAGGATCCGTTTTCACAGGCGGCTCAAGACCATGCGGAGGCGGCTGGTCCCCGTGCCGGTCAAACGGCGGAGGCGGGAGCGGTATCCTGGTGAATGGAGGAGCAAGATCCGAGATTTCGCCATTTGCTCCTACCCTCCGGAGGACCTGGCCGTGGAGGGTTACGGGCAGTACCTCAAGAAAAAGGCGCTCGAGATCAAGTCCGAAGAAAACACCCGCGTGGTGCCCTTTGTCTCATCCATGCTCGATGGTCTGGATATCCGGGAAACCATCCGCGACTGGCCGCGCGGCACGATCTACGTGAAAGAAGAAAGGCCGCTAAAGGGAAAGGTGGGTTCGGTCGTGGTGATTTTCGACCCGGACTTTCCCGACGAGAACGGGGAGGAGAATTTTCCCTGGAAAGTGACATGGCTCGGGGAACACGAACAGGAATCCGACATGGCCTTCTACAGCACCCCGGCCGGTGAGATCATGGACGGTCCGGGAATCTCCAGATGCCAGTACGGCGGCTTCATGTTGACCTATCCCCCCATGCGGGTTTACGACATCTGGAAGGACTCCTTCTTCCACATGGCGCGAAACAAGCCGGAGCGGCTGCTCATGGCGGCTTTGGACTACAGCCTCGAGAAGCACGTCGTGTACGTGGCCGCCGCCCCTCCTTCGGGCTGGTGCCTGAGCATGGCATCCCGGCTCGGGAAAAAGGTCCTCTACCTTCCCATAGGCACGTTTTCACCGGTGACTGTCAAAAAAATCCGAAGATTTCACGTGCTGGACGGACATCATGTGAGACGCTACGCCCGCAATTACATCCCGTGATTTTCTGTTTGAATGCGTTGGAGATTGTGGATTTTCGGTCCTCAGGAAGTCCATCCCGGACTATTGATCCGGTCTGAGGGAAGTGCGGACAGTGGAGGGCGCTGGTGGTTTTCCGGCAGACGGTATGGGCGTACTCTCAGCGTTTTTGCCAAATGGCAAAAAGGCCCCTTGACCAGATACCCAGGGCCTCCTTTGCCAATTCCGGATTGGTGAGCTCCCTGGCCTGATGAGCTATGTATTCATTGCGGAATTGGTAAATGCGGTCTACCATAGAAATAAACTCTGGATTGGAGATATCCTCAAAACCCCTTCTAACCGCCTCAAAGACACCCCCGATTTTGTACCGGGTCCGGCCGTAATCCAGGCACCAGCGCAGAAGTCCGAGGGGCATGAGCCCGTTCTGATCAACCAGCGTTCTTTCCAGATTGGACGCCTGCCTCTTGTGATAATTTGCTTCTCCCGTAGAAAGGCCCTCCATTTCAGGCCTAAAAAATTCCCGCTGTTGGTTCCGATCAAAAGGGACAGAGTCCTGAAGACGCCGTATCATCAACCCGCGCGCCGCTTCGTCCAGTGGGCCGAGCAGAGGAGTGAAGACCGGGGCGAGGGAAGCATCATTTTTGTTTCGCAAGAACTGATATAGTGCCACAGCCTGTTGCACAGCTTTCTGGTAGCGAGAAGGGAGGGCCTTGAATTCATTAAATGGGATGAGTGCTTCTATCTCCGGCTGCTCCTCCGGAACCGTTTCGCCAAAGGGCAAAGACAACTGATCGCTTTCGCACTCCTTGAGCAGCTGCTTCAGATAGGGATCGCAAGCCCTAATGAGCGTCGCCAGACGGTTATCCTTCAACTCCTCGAAGACCTTTTGCGGGGCATACAAATAAGACCATCGGGCCTTTCCCCCGGAAGCGGATGCACACCATGCCAACGCCGCCCTCGCCTTCAGACGGACGTCTCGATCCTCCCGCCCCTTGGTTTCGACAAGAACATATTCTTCAGGGCCGGCCCGAACAAAGAAATCGGGTGTATACAGGGAAAGCCGACCTCTTTCAGACAAATAGTCAATTCGCAAGGCTTGAGGCCCGGCGTTTTTGCAGAACGCAGATACATCCGGGGCATGATCAAGGAAGTGGCTCATGGCCACTTCAAATTCGCGATTGCAGGGAACCAGGTTAAACAGCGTGGAATGAGCCGGGATGGCCGGATGGGTCTCGGAATGGGTGGCCTGGAATGCCTTCCACGATGAAACCGGTATTCCTTCCCCTCTTGCAACCCTCTCTTCCTTGATCGTGGTTCTTGACAGGATCAAAGGTATGAAAACCGCACGGATGTATTCCCGCACATCGCTGTCCGCCAGCCGCCCGAGAAGTCGGGGATCAAAGAGGTCCACCCTTTTTCCAAAAAGCATTTCCGTCAGGAAAGTCTGAAGGAGCGGGGCGAGGATCCGATGAGTGCCTTTCAGTCCCGTGATGTGTTCGAGTTCCTCCCTGTAATAGGAGATAGCGCCCATTCCGTTTTCCAGGAGAGGCAGGCGGATCTTCATTCGTTCCACAACCTCGTTGGTAAAGAGATGCCGGCCTTCATATGCTATTTCTTCCGGCCTTTCCTTTCCGAGCGGCAACGGCGTGAAATGGGAAAAGGCCTCCTTAACATCGGAGATCGCAAGGCTTTCCAACGTAGGGATTCTGGAATATCCGCCTGAAAGATTCGGCAGCAGGATCTCCAGCTTCTTAATGTCCTTATTGCCCCAGTCCGGAAATATGGTGACCGTGCTCTTTGGGATCTTGTCAACATCCACAATCTCAATGGGCAACCCTTCCTGGCTGAGTTCCTGCTGGTAGAGGCTTACAAAGGCATTATGCTCAACCACAGTCACCAGCTCGGCGGCCTCTCCGGGCGGAGTTATTCGGCGCAGTCCCCTTCCAAGGGTCTGTTCCGGCAGGATGTTGGCCTTGGAGGTATAGGGCCGGAGCGGCACGATGGTCGTCACATTTCGTACATCCCATCCCTCCCTGAGCATGAGGACGGATACAATACACTGGTAAGGGCTTTTCCCCGAGTCGAGATCCCGGGAAAGCTCCCGAAGAGACGCAAGGTCTTCGTCGCTGATTTCCTTTTCGCTCTCAATGAACACAGGATAGCCTTTCTTTTTTCCGCCCAACCATTTGATCTTTCCCTTGAGGTTGGTATGAAGGTTGATGGTCCGTCCGTTCAATTCGGAAAATAGCGAATCTCCGTTGAGCCTTCTTGCGATCTGGTTCGCCGCATCCGTATCCTCGGTCATCACGAAGAGCAGAGGCTTTTTGCCCGATTTTTCCCATTCTTGCTTGGATCTCAGCCACCGCTGATATCCCATAAGCAGATGCTGTTCGAATCGTTCCGAGGCATCGTTGCTCGGCGTTTCGGAGAGACCTTCCCCCCGGCCGATGATCGGGGTCTTGACGATTCCCCCGTCCACGGCCTCGCCCAAAGGGGCGTCGCAGACTACGTGCTGAAAGACGCGGCCGTGATTGTCCTTCGGAGTGGCGGAGAAATCCAATTGGGCCGCGAGGCCGCCTCCTGTACGATCCTTGATTTCACGGTGAAGGAATGCGATTGCTTCGCTCCATGCGGAACCGGGGTCCCAGAGGTGATGTGCCTCGTCGTTCAGGACCATGACCTTCTCGTGAGCCGTGATCTGCTCCCGCAGGGCCTTGCCCGTGTCCAGGGCCTTGTCTTTTGCCACAGGCGGTCCCATCCATTCATAGATCTCGGCCTCCTTTTTGGCCCTCCGCTTTGCGGTATCATAGAGCCGGTGAATGTTGGTGAGGTAAAGGGTGCCGCCTGTCACGGCGCCTCCCGCCGTCCCCTGCAAGACAATGCTCAGATTGAAATCCCCTCGCCATGCCGGGGGGATGAGGGGATCGCGGTCGAAGATCCGGCCGTCAGCAAAATCCTCCTTGAGCCTCTCGAACACGGTCAGGTTGGGAGCAACCACAACGAAGTTTCGGGCCATAGCCGAATCGCTCTCGCGCAGAGCATGGAAGTAGCTCCATACCATGGCAAGACTCATGATCTTGGTCTTCCCTGCGCCTGTAGCCACTTTGAAGGCATACCTCGGCCACCGGTCTTCTTCCGGGTTGACACCCAGCGCCGCGGTTTCCCGGTCCGCCCCGCCGAACTCTGCAACCATGGCCGAAAGGCCTCGAATACCCCGCACCTCCCAGAGGTAGATGAGGGTTTCAACAGCTTCTCTTTGGCAATAGTAATAACGGAAGGGCATGCTTTGACCGTAAGGCGTGTTGGTCAGATGTTGACGTTCAAACCAGTGATAAAGGAGTTCCCGGGTCGTGTCCGAGGCTCCGGCGTAATCGGCTTCCCGCCAAGTCTTCAGCAGGCCTCGCAGGTTGTTGGCTACCACTATGGGCGAGGGTCTTCGCCCCCTTACGACCCTTGCAGGCGCCCCTTTTTTTTCGGCTCGAACTCTGTGAAAGCGGGGTTCTTCATGCGGGGCATAAAGGGGTTCGACGGCTGAGAGATTGATCACGGGTTCGATCATATTTTGACCTCCACGGTGATGCTTGTATCGCAACCGAACACATCAATCACCTTCACGCACGCCGTATACCTTCCCTTCCCGGGGTATTTGTCGTACCCAAAATCACTGACGGTTTTAAGAGACCGGTCTTTTCGGGTTCGATAATCCTGCCAGTGGTGCTCAAAGGGTTTTCCTTCCCGCCAGTCAAAGTCCACGGCCCAGAAATCGATAAAGTCGAGCCCGCTTCTTACAGCTCTTTCCTTGAGCGCCTCCAGTTCCTTGCTGGGGACCTCTGCCAGGCTGGGGATGAATTGGGTAAGTTTTATGTCCACCGCCCGCTTACCGCCTTGTTTTCGCATGACCGGCTCAGCCTCCAGGACCGCCATTTCGAGGAACGGCGGGGGGTTGGTGCGGTTTTTCTCCATGATTTCCCGGGGTATGGGGATGAGTTTTATCTTTACTCCTTCGGCGGCTTCCAGCTCGTGACAGACAAGGCGCAGGTCCATCTCAAATTCCCAGGCCAGGCAGTGAACCTCCTTGGCGCCGGCCTCCCTTGCGGCCTTGACCACGGCCCGAAGCTCCTCACGGGTAAAAATCCCGTCTATCCTGTCCACATGGACCAGGGCCGGGCCTTTGCGTCCGTGAAGCAGTCCTGTAGGATGGGGAAGGGGTTCGGCCCTGTAAAACGCCATCACTACCCGGCGGTGTTCTTCATCCGCTCCCTTAAGCCGCGCCTTCTGCCACCACTGGCGTTCATATCGGCCAAGGTTGTAGACATCAAAGGAACGGTACGGTTTCCCTTCGTTGTGGAGTGTTCTTTGAATTTCAATGAGGCGCTTGCGGCTCGTATGGATGGCGAATCGCCCCAAATCGCACATGATCCACCGCCGGCCCAGCTTCTCGGCCACCGCTCCTGTGGTGCCGGACCCGCAAAAGAAGTCCGCGACGAGGTCGCCTGGGTTGGAGCAGAGATTGATGATTCTTTCCAACAAAGCTTCCGGCTTTTGGGTTTTGTACCCAAGCGATTCTGAGCTAGCATGAATACCACGAATCATCTTGATGTCATCCCACAGATCCTGTAGAGGGACGCCTTTACTTTCATCCAAATATCTTTTGAGATATGGCATTCCAGATTTGCTGTAGACTATACGTCCCTCCCTATCAAGTTCCTCCATTCTACTCTGACTAAACCGCCAAGCCTTTTTAATTCCTTTCCATTCATATACAGGGTTGCCCTTAGTAGCACCACCCGGCCCGGTTATGTCCGCCTTGTTATATCTTCTTCCCGTATGCTCTTCGACATGTCGGTACCATCGATCTACTGTTGTTTGTGGCAATGGAATGAATTGCATGTTCCAGGTATGGGCGGAGGGTGTCTTTATGTAAATAAAAATGGTATCGCAGATTTTTCCAAGGTGTTTGGCCCCCTGCCCAATATCGCTATGGGCATCGGATCTCTTCCAAGTTATGCTATTTACGTAAGATTCTTTGCCGAATAATTCATCAAGGATTGTCTTTACATAGTGACTCACAGTTTCATCAAGGTGAATTAGAACAATCCCTTTTTCGCTTAGCAGTTGCCTCATTATAACGAGGCGTTCATACATCATATGAAGATATGAATCCGTCCCCTTCCCCCACATGTCCCTGTAGGCCACCATCTCAAGGGCGGACTGATCCTTCCCAACGGTCTCCCTTTCCTCTCCTATCGGCACCCTCATGGTAAAATCCGCACCCACGTCAAAAGGCGGATCGATATAGATGAGGTCGATCTTTCCCTTGAATTCCTTGAGCAGGCTCGCCATGACGAGCTTGTTGTCGCCCCAGATCAGCATGTTCCGGAAATCGTCATGGTGGGCCTTGACCGGGTCGAAAAGGGAGCCCTGGACATAGGCCCGGGAGGCCGGTTCGTCAATGGTCTCGATCTTCTGGAGGGGCATGGCGCAACCTGCGATGTCCACTGCCCTCCGGTTGCCGTATTCGTCGTATTTCCCTTCCCACACGAGCTCCGTCTTCATGCGGGAGAGGGGATGCGGATTATCCAACCCCCAGCGGACATTGTCAGCCATGAAGTGCTCTCCAATCATCTTTATGATTTTCGGCCATCATTTTTTGATCAAGACCTTATACCCTTCCTGCCCGAAATGGCGATCATTGGTGAGTACTTCAGCCAGCGATTCGTTTCTCATAACGTTTATCGATATGCAATCGGTAAGGCTATAATCTTTGTCATTTCTGTTTTCATAGAGAGTCAGGCCCTTTAAAAACGAATCACGCGTTTGAGGGACTACCTTAACGTTTGGATTGTTCAGAATAGCTCTGACCATTTTTGCGGCCTGTCTTCGCATATGCTCTTCTTTTGAAAGTGCAGCCAGAAACTCGGTCAGCACTTCATCGGTTGTGACGATGATCACCTCGCCCAATTGTTCCCTAGCGCTGTTGGCCGCTTCGGCCCATTGATCTCGGGGGTTAACTATAGCAATCCAGTAATGAGAATCGGCAAAAACTCTTTTCATTCCTTGGGAATCCCGTAAAGGTAGTGATCCAGATTGTCATTCAGGTCATCGGGCAGACTCTCCCATTCTTCGATTGGGACCTCTTTTGCAAGATCTCGCAACAATTCCTCAATCGGCTGTGCAGACTGATCGTATGTTTCTTCAATTGCAGTCAGCTTTAATTGATTGACCGCTGAGACCCTAAGAAGTTTTCCCTGGGAAGAAAACTCCCCCGTACCTTCTACATACATCCGAACGGTTCTGTGCTCTTTTAGCGCTGTAGTAACCTCGCTTTCCTGCTCGGGAGTGAAATCTACTGTAATGGCAGCATCATCACCGTAGGAAAGCTGAAACCGCCCTTTCTTGACATCAGTTTCGAAGACTTCTCCTGTAATTTCTATATGATCCTCGTGCGATGTTTCAGAGAAGGTTTCCAGTTTTCGCCTGTGAGCTAATGTCAGATACGCAGGCCTCTTATCAGCTACTTTCATTTCCATCGATTCATCTTCGGCAAGCGTCTGCCCCCATCTGGCATACTCAGGCAACAGTGACCTAGGGAACCTCTGAGGCAACCCGGCATCCGCGCCAAGGGCTAGAAATACTTCATGCGCCAATTCAATAGCCTCATTGAGTTCATAAGGTTCTGGTTCAAAAAGGTTCGTTTGATCTTGTTCTTCCATGAATACTTCAAGCGGCGCAGTCGCACTACCATCCTCTATCCTTCGCAAACACAAACGGACCCTTTCCTCAAAATGAAAGGGTAAGCGTTCACGACCGGGATTTGCGGTTCGCCATAGCGTTTTAGCGGTTTCCGCCAGCATCTTCTGAAACTGGCTCAGTTCCGTCAGTGCCCGCAAATCAAGGGCGTGGTCGTGAAATCGTTCTCCTTTAAAGGTCAGGCTTACAACCTCTTTCCATTTGCCGGCCATTATGCGACCTCCAAGTCTTCAGATATTTGACGTGTTGGGTTTCAAAAACCCCGGTGTCGAATATCGGTTTTTTCTTCTTCAGACAAAAGGGGACGAACTGATTCAATCCAACCAATCCGGTTTCCTCCAGTAGCTCTTCAGTCATTCCCAGACGCTTCAAATCTTCCTTCACAATTTGGAATGCATTCACCCCATTGTGGACCTCTTTTCTCTTCGCCGGGGTTACATTGGGAGCTAATTGGCTGCAATGCCGGCTCGTTGCGTTGAGGGGAAGCCCCTGCGTTTCCTCTGCAATTCTATGATCTCCGCACCAATCCTTTCCGTATCGAACCTGAAGTATTGCTGCTTCGTAATGGCGCTGAAATATTTGCCTTTCTCAATCACGATCATGTCCCTGCCATCGGTGTAGATAACCAGCCGAGATAGGGGTTCATCATCCGGGAGCATCTTCGAGAGACGTTTGATGCCGAGACGAACTTTCTGAAGGCTCAAACCATTTTCTCGAAGCGAGACAAGGACCTTGAGCTTTACAATATCCTTAAATGAGTAATAGGCGCATCTTCCGTTTATCCTGGGGGCGATGAGGCCTATCCGGACCCAGTATTTCAACTGGTTCGACGTTGCCGCCGTTAACTGCTTCACCAAATCTGTCTTGTATGCGTATTCCATATGGCTTTCCGGTTGAAAAATGGTCATATTTTTGCATATTTTCAACCTTAAATGACAAACAAACTGCTTTGTGTCAAGGAAAAAGGCAACTTGAGAGCAATTCTCTACGGGTCTGTCTGTGGACAGGGTCTTCAACCCTACCGGCATAAAAACGATCAAAGGCGATGCGTTCTAAAAGAGTCGGAACTTTTCCTTTTTCTTCATTCCAGCGACTCCCAAATCGGATTCTAGCATGGACGCCGAAATTTGGTAATTCCAAACGAATCTGGATGCCGGATCAAGCCCGGCATGACGCTAAGGCGACTTTTTGCGAGCCAATCAGAAGTAATAGGTGGCCCAGAGAAAAACCTGGCGCGGGGCAGGGGTGAGCCGGCCGGTTCCGGGAATGGGAAACCCGCCGAATTCCGTGCCGACCCCCCGTATAGGGAACGCTCGCGCCCGCGGTGAGCTGGAGATTCCGTGAGAGGTCCCATACCGCCCTGGGCTGGATGAGCCCCGAGGAGTCGTTCAGCCGGTGGATCACGCTTAGGAGCACGTTCAGGAGCGGGTGGATCTCCACCCGGATATGCCCGGCCGGGTAGGTGCGTCCCGGGGTGACGATCTTTCTACCCTCATGCACTTCCCTGCGGTCGATCGGAGTTCTTCAAGGCAGGGCTTTCGGGGAGGAGGAGCGCAAATGTCGTCCCCTTTCCGGGGCGGGAGGCGAAAACGAGTCTTCCGCCGTGCTCCCGGACGATCTTCCGGGTCACGGGGAGGCCCAGTCCCGTCCCCTTGTATCCCTTGGTGGTAAAAAAATCCGTAAAGAGCTTTCCCTGTGTCTCACGATCCATGCCGGTTCCGTTGTCAATGATTTCGAACTTGACGGCCCATTCTTGTGGGCGTTCGGTTTTTGCCGTCACTTCCCCGCTACCGTTGACAATTCCTTCCAGGGTGCAGGCGTCGACTGCATTGCTGACGAGGTTCAGCAGGCAACGGTGAATGGCCGTTCTGTCTATGAGCACCGGGCCGATGCCTGGCTCCATTTTCCGGACGATGCGGACTCCGGAAATCCGGGCCTTTTCTTCCATAAGTTCAAGCACCTCGCTCAGGAGCTCATTGGGATCCACTGCTTCAAGGCTGGGGGTCCTCTCCTGGGAATAAATCAGCATGTCCTGGACGATGTGAGCGATCTGGTCGATGTTGCGTTCCACCATATTCCAGCCTTTCTGTACGAGACCGAGATCCTCCTTTTTCACTGCGGAATTGATGACATAGGCTCCCCCCTGCACTCCGGTCAGGATATTCTTGATGTAGTGGGCCAGACCGGCGACGGTTCTTCCGATGGCGGCCATTCTCTCCGCCTGCTGCTTTTCCTTTTGCAGCTTGTGGATTTCCCGGAGGTCCTGGATGAACACCACGCTTCCCACCTCTTTGTCCTGTTCATAGAGGAGTGTTCCGGAGAGTCTCACGGGAATGGATTCGGCCGATCGATTGAGAAACCGGGCCTCCATGTTGACGATTTTTCCGGGCGGACCGTAGGATTCCCCGTAGAATGCCTCCCGAACGGCGTGTCCCACTTCCTCGGAAAGCAAGTCCACATAGCTCATTTTCCCGATGGTTTCCTCCGGGGAGTATCCAAGGATTTCCACGGCGCCGCGATTAAAGATCACGATTTTCCCTGCGGCTTCGGTTGCGATGATTCCGTCAATGGAATTCTCGATGAGATTCTTCTCAAACTGCTCCCGCCTTTTGATTTCCTCCAGCATCCGGTTTCGTTCCGTAAAATCCTGGTACGTGACAATCGCGCCCTGGACCTTTCCCGCTTCGTCTTTGATGGGGGCGGCGTTGAGGTACAAATGGGCCCCGTGTTCGCCCAAATGGGGGAAGAAATGCTCGGCTTCGTAAGCCCCCTCCACCTTGGAAGACCGCCTGAGGTGCATGCCCCGGTAAAGCTTCTCGATTTCCTTCTGCTTGTTCTCAATGAGAAGGTCGGCCAAAGTAGGACGTTTGCGGCGGTAGAAGGGTTTCCACTGGTTGTCGGTTCCGATCATTTCGCTCCGGGGATACCCGGTCAACTGCTCACAGGCCCTGTTCCAGTGGGAGATCCGGTGGTTTCTGTTCAACACGAACATGGGAATGGGAGAGCCGGAGATGATGCCCTCCGCTTTCTTTTTCTCTCTGGCCGCCTCCTCTTTCAATTGCCTGAGGGCGCGGATCTGCCTTTGGGCTTTTCTCTCCGCCTGGAGATTCTCCTCCTCCAGACGGAGGACGTCTTCGAAAATGCCGCACACACGGAGGGGGACAAGGTGCACGTGACGCGGTCGACGCCGATCCAGGGCATCAAAAATCTCCTTCCTGCCCGTGAGTTCGAGGATGATTTCGATGCCGTTGATGCTCAGGAGGGAAAGGGCGTTCGTATCCGTGAAAATGCCCAGGCTTCTTGCAAACGCCATGGCCGGCGCGTCCGGGTCTTCGTCGGCCACCCCCACAAGCCGAAGGGGAAGGCCGGAAAGGCGGTTTTCTTGAAAAAGTTTTGCCAGGGCCGCGGCCCTGGGCCCACCCCCTGACATGGCAACACGAATGGGCTGCATAGGGAAACCTCAACACGAGGGAAAATCGAACGGCAATGCTCCCGGATGAAAAGTGCCCAAAGGTTTCCTTCCGCCGTATTCCCCGGCGCGATTGGCAGGATGGGGAGGTTGGGCCGGGGCCTACCCCAGGACCTCCCGAATGAGCTTCAAAAGTTCCTCAGAGTCAATGGGCTTTTCCACGAATCCCGCGGGGCGGAGGCGATGCTGGTTGCCATCGGGCGAGTCCGAAGCCTTGAAGAAAGAGCCCGCAGAGATTCCCGTCTCCCCGGTTACACCGGTAACCATGATGACCGGTATTTCTCTCAGCCGGTCGTCTTCGCTGAAGTCGGATAGGAGCGCGATGCCGCTCTTATGGGGCATCATGAGGTCGAGCAGGATTAGGTCCGGCTTTTCTGAGGATGCCTTCTCCAAGCCTTCCTGGCCGTCTGTGGCTTCAACGGTGAGGTAGCCGTGGTCCTGGAGGAGGGTGGAGAGAAAAAGGAGAACGTCCGCATCGTCATCGACAACCAGTATTTTCTTCGACATCTTACAACCCTTGAATCTTTCTTTATAGAGAAAGGAATAGAGAAAACAGCGATTCTCTCTGACAAGCCGGGATGACAGCACAGAACGGAAACTCCCGGAAACGACCCGCACCTGCTTCTTCACCAAGCGCAAAGCGGAGATTTCAGACCTATTTCTTATATCATATCTTCAACCTGTATGGGGGGTCAAGGGATCCGGCCTTGAGGCCGGGCCTCCCCTCGAACCGGCGCTGGCGGAAAATTCGGTTGCAAACATGCAATGATCTGGCAGGCAGGACTTTACCTCCTTTTCTCCCGGATAGCGTAAGGCCCCATGGGATGAGATTCCAAAAGAGGAAATGATTAAGAAATCAAATAGTTGTCGTCATAAGGGTTGCTTGGGCGCATGTCTGCTGCAATCCGGTACGGTTCGTGCATCATTCGTGAACAATGATTGTGGCATTCCATATCGTAGGAACCGGGCCTTGTCGGGAACCGCTTTTTCGTGGGTGTCGCGTAAAGAAATGGAACGGAATATGCGAAAATGAATCCCGGTTTAAAAGCACCCTGCCCGGAATCGAAGAATTACAGCGGGGACAGCCCGTGAGCCCTGCCGGAAGATAGTATTCCCGTTTCAGGGAGAATGAGAGTCGGTGCGTTATATTAAGGCAAGGGGATTCTCTCGCCGTTTCGCCTGGCCATGGTTTTTCCAAGGGTGAGGTTTGCATTATGGCAATAGCTCGCTCCGAAAGCTTGCCTTTTTGCAGTGCCCTCGCGGCAGGCTTCGTCAAGGCGGCTTGCCGGTTGCATCGTTTGAAAGCGTCTCAAAGCCAATAATCGCCAAAACGGTTGGACCGGCGAATCCATTCCATGCCGGAGAGCGACGCTGGAAGCGGGTGTGTTGCTCCCGGATAACCCATAGGCGAATATCGTTGAAAGCTTAAGAAGGTAGGGCTCTAGTCGAAGCCGGAGATATCTCTAAGGAGGGCCGTTCATGTCGGAAGAATTGGACAAGTTCGTACAGCAGCTGCAGGACCAAATCTATGAGGAGAGCCGAAAGGCCTATGGGGAAAAGGCATTTGAACGTTGGTTGAACCCCCAACGGATGGGCGCCCTGGAGGACCCTGACGGGTGGGGGCGCATTGTCGGTTCATGCGGAGACGCCATGGAGATCTTTCTCAAATTCGAAAACGGTCGGGTCAAGGAGGCGACTTTCCGAACCAACGGTTGCGGCGCGAGTGTGGCTTGCGGTTCCTTTGCCGCGGAAATGGCCGTCGGGAAATCCCCGGACGAGCTTCTCCAGGTCACGAAAGAGGCGATCCTGGAAACATTGGGCGGGCTTCCGGAGCAGGAGGAGCATTGTGCCCAGCTCGCCAGCGAAACCCTGCAGGAAGCACTTCACAGCTACATGACAGCGCGGGGTCGGAGGCCTGATTGAACGAAAAATAGATTGGTGCCTTCGAATTTTGTGCTTCGTTGATGCGCCGACAGGCGCAGCAGGAAGCGTTGCTGGACCCAGAAGAAAGGGGGTGATTCATTACTCGACAGGGTGGGGTCGTATCGGGATTCCGGTTTGGAGGAAACCCGAATGGTCTTTCAACCGACGAGACAAGGAGGAAATCATGAAGGAGATAAATCGAAGGGATTTCTTGAAGCAGGTGGCCATAGGCGGCGCGGTCCTGGGCCTTGGAAGCGCGGTCCTCCACAAGCCTTTGAGTGCGCGGGCCGGCGGCAAGTACGACATCGGCCAATGCAAGAGCGTCCGGATCAAGTGCATTTCAGAGCTGGGATGGTATGACAGCAAGAAGCTCATCGGCCAGATGAAGGCGGCCGGTGGGGGCGGAGCAAACCAGTGGAGCGTACCCTGGGACCCGGAGAATGCCGCAGGAAGCTGCTCCCTTATCGATGTCGAGGCCCTGGACGGGCGCCACCACAAATTTCTCCTGGATACAGGTTGGCACGTCGAGTACATGGACAAATGCTTCAAGAGAGAAGGCATCGACAAGATGCTTCAAAACGGGGAGATCGAGTTCCTTTTCATCAGCCATGAACACCTGGATCATTACTGGGGCCTCGAAGCCACCCTTCGATACAACCCCGAGATCAAGATTGTGATTCCCAGCACGTTTTATTCCGAAGGCATGCATTTTCTCAGGGGAGCCGAATACATCACCCCCAGTGCGAGGAACCGCATTACGCACCGGGGCGAATTGGTCCAATGCCAGCCAGGACACATCAACAAGTTGTACGAAGGCTGCGCCGGGGTGACCTTTGATCTGCCGATTGTGATCCGCGTCCGCGGCGAAGAATCCCTATACTTCAACGTCAAGGACAAGGGCATGGTATGCGTAACCGGGTGCTGCCATCAGGGAATTCTGACTTTCGCGGACTTCGCCCGAAAGAAAATCGTCGGAGGCGATAATATGTACGCGGTGTACGGCGGCCTCCACATCGCACCTTTCGGTCCCATCAAGCCGGAACGTGCGCACCTGATCACGGGAATGGCC
>CAYVUX010000003.1:0-24354 GCA_964455075.1 uncultured Desulfobacteraceae bacterium
ATAGTACAGATACTGTACCCAGAGAGGTTCATCCAGTCCCATCTGGTGAATAAGAGACCGGGCTTCTTCGGGCGTCATGTCCGGATCGATCATTCTGCTCACGGGGTCGCCCGGAGCAAGACGGAACAACAGGAAAAGCACCGTCAGAATCACGAAAAAGATGATGGCAATCTGTATCAGTCGCTGAAAGACATACTTTCTGAGTTCCATGGTCCGTCTTTTAAGCGCCTCGTACCCGTCGGAGAAACGGGAACAACGCCCTTCCGAATATTACTTGGTTCTTACACCGGCCATCCGGGATAGGCAAAAGAAAGGCCTCAGTTCCCGGAGGCCGGACTCCATAAGCCTGCTTGGGGATGCCTTCAAGAAATCCCTATTTCACCGGTTTGAGCTCACAGAACGACCAGACATTTCCGATCCCTTCAAGCATCTGCACCCAACCTCGAAAATGGTCATTCCGCACGGCCTCAATGAGATGGGGATTGTAAAGGGGCACAAAAGGCACGTCCCGGATAATGATTTTTTGCATCTCCCGGATCATTTCTCTGCGTTTCTGCCGATCCATTTCTTTCGCGGATGCGTCGGCGATCCGGTCGAACTCGGGGTTTCTGTAGCCGCTCTTGTTCTGTCCCCGAATTTCATCATACGCCGAATGAAAAAAATACCGCACGTAATCGGGGTCCAGGGAAAGATGCCCGTAGCCGAGAATGAATGCGTCGAAATCACGGCGAACCTTCACTTCCTGCACCAGCGAGCCGAACGCCATGGGCCTCGCAGAGGCCCGCACCCCCATCTCCCGGAGCCATCCCTGGATTACCTGTCCCGCCATGGCCCGATTGGGATCGTAGTCGGCAGGGGGGGTAAGAATGGTTATCTCTCCGAGGGGGCTCCCTTCCGGGGTACGCATTCCCTCCGCCTGGACGACGTTCCCACTTCCATCGACCGGCGCCGTGTCCCAGCTGTAACCTGCAGCCTTAAGAATCTCATAGGCCTTTCTGATGCGGTCCTGCCTGCTCAACCCGTCTCCATAACGGGGCACATCCGGACAATGCCAGAAGGTGTTCCCCGGAGGCACCACGGAGTGCATTTTCGTTGCCTGTCCCTGGAGGATCCTGGAAATGATGAAGTCCTTGTCCACCAGCATCGCCACCGCACGGCGTAGATTCACGTCGTCAAACGGCGGACGCCTGCAGTTCATGCCCATATAGTATAGGGCGCTCTTCTCGCTGTAAAAGAGCTCGATCTCTTCGTGAGCTTTTAAGTCGTCCAGGTAGCCCGGCTGGATTCCCCACCAGAACATGTCAACGGTCCCCTTCTTCAGTGCCAAAACCGCGGCGTCCGACGTCCCGAATACTTTAAAAATGATCCCGTCCAAATGGGGACCCAATCTACGCCCGCCGATCTCTTTGCCCTTGCCGAAAAACAGATCATTTCTCTTCAAATACAAATAGGCACCTTGTCTCCACTCTTCCAACATGAACGCCCCGGTTCCCACGGGCTTCTTCACCTGGTGATTGAGCAATGTGGTGAGAGGCTTCTCCGTCTTCCGAGCCGCTTCCGCGATCGGCTCCCACTCCTTTTTCTGTACAATGGGGGTGGTCAGGGTCCGGGAAAGGAAAATGGCCTGCGGCTCTTCCAGGAAGAAGATAATGGTATGTTTGTCCGGGGTTTCTATCTTGCTGATAAAATTCCACTTCGACGAATACCGGGGCACATCGAACTCC
This sequence comes from uncultured Desulfobacteraceae bacterium, assembly GCA_964455075.1. Classification (GTDB taxonomy): domain Bacteria; phylum Desulfobacterota; class DSM-4660; order Desulfatiglandales; family Desulfatiglandaceae; genus CAYVUX01. The sequence continues at coordinate 1,725 of CAYVUX010000003.1, forward strand.
TGGATGAACCGGCCGGTAAAGGCCACATCTTCTGAAGTGAACTCGGATCCGTCAGACCATTTGGCCGGTCTCAGCCGAACCGTGTACGCAAGGTTCTCCGGATCAAACAACGGCTCGGATTCCGCGAGCCAGGGGATGAGATCGAGGTTCTTCGGTTCCCGTACATACAGGGGCTCATAAATCTGATTCAACACCTTTCGCGACCACGCGTCGCTCGCGAGCCAGATGTTGAGGGTCCTCGGCTCCTCGAGAAGCCCGACCTTGAGCAGGTCGGCCGCCGCGGCCTTCGTCCCCAGCGGCATGCCCAACAGAACAGCTGCGCCGGCAAGGACCATAAGAACCGTACCCAGCCGGAGAAAAGCCCTTTGTTTCCTCTTGTCTTGCATCATGATGTTATACCTCGCTTCTGATTCGCAATGGTCTATCTGTCACCTTCATTCAGCCAGAGAGTACGTTCGCACCGCAACCGAAGATCTCCGTGCTTTCCGGAGTCGACCTCACCCCCTCCTCTTGACTTCACCCACTTTCTGCTCCACGAAATCAATCACCCTGGATTCCAGTTTTACACGATTCAACCGATTGATGCGCGGAATGCCTCCCGGGCTGACGCAGTTGATCTCCACCAGCTTATCGCAAATCACGTCGAGGCCGACGAAAAAGAGTCCATCCTTTACGAGCCGAGGTCTGATGGTTTCGCAAATGGCCATCTCCGCTCGGGTTATCTGATGGGCGTAGGCTCGAGCCCCGGCGTGAATGTTGGTTCTGAAGTCCCCTGTTTTCGGCTTGCGCCTCATGGCCCCAAGGACCTCCCCGTTCAGGAGCAGGATCCTCACATCCCCTTCCTCTTGGACGCCTTCCAGGTATTCCTGGACCATGATGGCTTCCCTCTCCGGATAGGCGCGGTACGCTCTCACGTAGTAATTGATCAACGAATAGAGGTTCTCTCGATCCCGGTCGCTCACCTTTATCACCCCTTCTCCCCCGTATCGCTGAAGAGGCTTTACAATCATGGCTCCCCCGAAGTCGTCAATGATCTTCCTCAGCCTCCCCGGGTCCCTGGATACGTGCGTCTCGGGAATGATCTCCGGGAAATTCAAAATATATAGCTTGCTGTTCCCCAAAATCTGGCCTGTGGTGCTGTTGATCATGAAAATCTCTTCGCTCACCGACCCCAAAAACTCCATGGTTTGATAAATGAGGGGTGGATTCTTCCTCAGGAAGAGCGCATCCAGTTCCGTGAGGCTTTCAAAGATGAGCTCGTCTTTTTTCATGCACTTGATCAGAGCCCGCCAGTACTTTCTCATGGACATGCCCGGCTGGACCGAGACATTCCGCATCCTGGCCACAACCTCGTTCTTTCGAATGTAAACATCATGGGGCTCCAGAAAATACACCGTATGGCCCCTTTGATTGCTCTCGTACATGAGGTGGCTGGTGGTCTCATTGTCCGGAACAATCGAGTCCAAGCGGTCCATCAAGAAGCCGATTCTCATAATGCGTTCCCGTATCTTCCGGCAATATAGCGGACAATCTCCGCGGCAATGTCTTGATTCGAGATCGCTTCCAGGCCTCGAAAGCCGGGAGAGTAGTTGGCCTCGAGGACCTTCGCCGAACCGCCTTCCTGCACGATAATATCCACGCCGCTAATCTCCAAGGTCATTGCTTCGGCGGTGCGAACGGCGAGCGCCGACATTTTCTTGTCTAGTTTCACGGGCGCTCCGGAACCCCTCAAATGAAGATTTGCCCGGAAATCCCCCTTCCGGGGCCGCAAGACAATGGCCGCGACCACCCGGCCTCCGATGACGAATGCACGGATATCGTGCCGGTGATCAGGGGGGAGATACTCTTGAACCAGCATTCCGGTGGTCTCCGCCGGGAAATGCTCAAAAAAAAACTCGCCGGTCCGCTGAGAATCCACCAGCGCCACCCCGGTGCCCTGCCTGCTTTGGGGCGTCTTGATAACCACCGGGTAGCCCCCCAGGATCTTCACCGCTTTCCGGAACGTTTTAACATTGCTTACAAAATAGGTGTACGGAACCCGAACACCCTGTTCCGCAAGGGCCTGCAACGCCGCGAACTTGTTCCTGGCCAAGCCAATGGCCCGGGTCCCGTTCACCACGGGAATGCCGGAAAGCTCGAACTGACGAAGAAGAGTCAGCGCGGAGTCCTTGATGGTGGCTCCGATTCTGGGGAGAATCACGTCCACGGCCGCCGTGCGCTCCGGAGCCTTCACCCGGATGCTCCCTCGCCTGATTTCCGAAAAGCAGGTCTTGGGGTGCACGACCGCGGCGCTGTGTCCCAACATGAAAGCCGCTTGCACAAGCCGCCGGTTCGGATAAGTTTTGGGGCTTCGGGCGCTCAGAATACCGATATGCATTCTACAGACCCCTGTTGCGACGCACTTGCCCTGGGAGCAATAGCAGAAATGTATGCGATTTTCTCATCCGTTTTGGGAAAGCCCCTTGATAAAATTCCTGAGCCGGTTATGGTATAGGGATTAGATCATGATGACCAGCGATGCTTCCTACAAAACGCTTCTGATTTTCCCTCCGGTCTGGACGCCGGTCACGCCGTATCTGGCGTTTCCCATCCTGGTAGCCTATCTGCGAAACAGAGGGCTGTCAACAAAACAGTATGACGCAAGCCTGGACTTTTTTACCCGGTATCTCCTGGATCCCGACACGCTGCTTGAAATCTGGGGGCAGATCAACAAACGACGGAAATCAAACGACTACAGCAACGCCCCCGACGAAACCAAGGAGCTACTCCGGGATCTCGAGGCAAACGAAAATCAATGGCTGGAAAGAATCTCCCGCGTGAAAATTACCCTCGACCTTTTGAGACATGAACACCATTTTTTTCACCCCGTAACCTGCATCCGGGCACAGAGCGACCTCTACCATCTCCTGAACCTCGCTTCTCTGGCTTACTATCCGCTCTCCTTCACCTTTAACACATTTCATGCTCCTGATATCCACGACTTCTCCACGCTGCTCCTATTCCTGGACGATCCCGAAAGGAATCCCTTTCTGACATTCTATTTCAACATGGTGGCAAGGAAATTGGAGCACGAACACCCCTCCCTGGTGGGGATCTCCGTCTCCACATCCCATCAACTGATAGGGGCCTTGTCTCTGGCGCGCTTTGTGAAAAAGCGTATGCCGTCCGTCCATGTGACTTTCGGAGGCCGGCACATCCCCAGGCTTCAGGAAGCGCTCAAGACCAATCCTGCCTTTTTCTCGCGTTTCTGCGACAGCCTCGTTTTGGACAACGGCGAGCGCCCCCTTCATGCCCTTATCGATTGCCTCAGGGACGGCCGAGACCCAAATGTCGTTCCCAACCTCGTTCACTTCTCGAAGGACCGGTATCGCTTCAATGGATTCGAGGCCCACGAACCGATTGACCGTCTGGTCCCTCCCGACTTCTCCGATCTGGCTCTGGAGAACTATCTTGCCCCGAACCCCATCATCCCGATGCGCCTTTCAGAGGGGTGCTACTGGGGCAAGTGTACGTTCTGCTCCAGGTATGACAACAAGAAATTCCGGAGCGTCCCCCCGGAAAAGGCCGCCGAACAGATCGCCCATCTTCACAGACAACTGGGTGCCTCCTGTTTCACGATCAACGACGATTGCCTGACCCCACCCTATCTCGAGGCTTTTTCCCGAGCCGTGATTGACAGGGGTCTTTCCCTCACCTTCTCTTTGTGGTGCAAGCCCGTGGGACAATTCACCAAAGAGCGCCTGGAACTCATGTCGAGAGCCGGGGTGAGGCTTGTCCGATGGGGAGTTGAAACGGGGAATCCGAGGATCCTTCGGCTCATGAATAAGGGCACCAACCTGGGCGACACCCTGCGGATCATGAAAGACTCCGCCGAGGCCGGGATCTGGAATCATGCGACTGTGATTCTGGGCTTTCCCACAGAGACAGAGGAGGAAGCGTGGCAAACAGCGCGGTTTCTGGAAGAACATCGGGAAGTGATCCACTCATCCATCTTTTTTCGGTTTGTCCTGCTGGAACATTCCTACATCATGCAGCACCCCGAAGAATTCCATATTTCCACCATCTCAGACAAGGAAAGCTTCTTCTCCTCGGAACACCCGTATCGGTGCAGCAAAGGGATGGACGAGGGCCGCCTTTCCCAAGTTCTCCGGCAGATCCAAAGATACCGTGTTTCAAGGATATACCGCCACCCGCTCTGGTTTCACCTCCGCATCCGGGAGTACCTGTTGCTGTACGCAGCCCGGTACACACTGGCAGATCTGGCCTCGTGGCGGGTCGATCCCGGGAATCTTTCGGTGTTTCAAGGTCCCCCCTCCGAAAACGCCCAATCCTGGTCGCACAGTGAATCCGGGCATCCTCAAAAGGAGGACCCCGGCCCGTAAAAACCTCCCCGTCACGGAGCATCCGGGAAGGTCGTTTCGTCCCGGTTCACAGGCGTTGTGGAAGAAACATCCGGGCGAGGGCACAGCGGGGAACGGCACTCCGAAACCCGGGAACAGAAGGAGGCGGCGGTCGCCGGATTTCTCTTCCACAAGAGCGGGTTGAAATTCAACTCTTCACCTTCTCATGAAGCTTCCTGATACGCTGGCTCAGTACTTTGCAGATGTGCAGCGCAATCTGGGGATACTCCCTCACGATCTCGGTGAACTCTCTTTTGTGAAGGACCAGCAACCGGGTTTCTTCTATCGTTCGAATGGTAGCCGAGCGCACGTCATCTTCGAACAGGGCCATCTCCCCGAAATAGTCCCCCGAACCGATCTGGCCGAGTTCGGTCTCATCAGGGTCCCCTTGGCCCTTGATTACCGACACCTTGCCTTGAATTATCAGGTACATGGTATCGCCGGGATCTCCTTCCCGGATAACCTCTTTCCCGGCGGGATATACCTCTTCCTCCGTCACCGAAGCCACTGCAGCCAGCTCGCTCACAGAAAGGCCTTCGAAGACTTGGATTCCCCGCAAATGCAGGATCCTGTCCGGAATGCTGATCTCGGTTGTCATGCGATCCTCCTTGATGCTGGAGCCGCTTCCGTGCCGCCGGGCGACAGAGCGAGCCATCCGGCGAATATGAGCGTTCTCCGACTCCGCCAACTCCAGGATCCGGGCCTCCTCAAGTCCGTCCAAACCCTGCCTGCGTATCAGATTCAGGGTAAGCAGGCGTTGTAACCAGTCTTTTTTGTCCAGCAGGTGCCTGTATATCGCGCCCAAATCCGAGTTAAACCGGGGCAGGTCAAAATGCCGGGAGCCTATTCTGAGGCACTGATCGTCGGGAATGGCCTCCAGGAGCGGCAGCATGATCCTTGTGAGGGAAGGATCAAGCAGGTCGTCCAGGGCCTCCACGCTGTTGGATCTTTGCCTGGGATCCGCCGAAGCAAGGCCCCGCCAGACGATCCGCATCTGTCCGGTTCGGTCTTGAATGGCCAATACCCTAAGCACGTTCTCCAACCGCGTCTGCTTGCTTTGACGCAAATGATCGATCAGCAGGTTTCTCTCGTCACAATCCGGCACGTGCTTCAGGGCCACGGCCTCGGAAAGGTTCCTGTAACTCCTCTCCATCTGGGCCCGGACAAAACGGAATACATCCAGGTCCTTGATATTCAGTGTCTCCAGGACATCAAAAAGGCCGTCACGGATCCTTCGGCGCCGTGCCACCAGGGACTCCACCAGGAGCTGGGCGTTCACATAGGGGGCATTCTGAATCTTTTCCCTGGCAAATTCGTGAATCCGTTCGGAGGGATCGCCCAAAAGGTCGATCACTTTTCCGAGGGAGTCGTCATCGCGTACGACAAAGGCCTCCAAGGCCGCCAAACGAACTTCCTCCGCTTCATGCGAAAGGTGCGGAGCCACCAGATCGTTCACCTCCTCGGCACCCAGGCGAGAGAGGGCCAGCAGGGCCGGGGAAAGGACATCGGGGGGCGGATTACCGTCCAGGACCGCCTTGATCTTGGGAATATACGTGGGATCGCCCGATTCCCTGGCCGCAATGATGCCGGCCCTTTTTTCAGCGGCGCCGCCTGAGTCCAACCATTCCTCTATTGTGCCCCTGTAGGTTTCGCGATCGCGCTTGTAGAGGCCGGCGACGGCAAGGGCTTTCACCTCCGGATTGTGCGCCTGCTCATAAACCTCCTGACAGAATTTCCAGGAATCTTCCGAATCGATTCGGCTCGCCGCGCGGCAAAGGGCCCCCATGAGTTCGGGACGCTCATGGTCGGCCAGATCTCGGATTTTTTTCAGGGCTTCTGACCCCGCTTCCGGAGAAAGCATGGACAGGAGTTCGATCCGGGTCCGTTCGTCCTGGTCCTTTATCATGGACAGGATGTGTTCATCCAGATCCGCAACGCCCAGAGACTTCAGCAGCCGAGCGTACCAAAATGCATCCCGGCCGCGGGAAGATGCCAGCGCCTGGATCAGCTGGGCACGAACCTGCTTGTCCGCAAACACGTGGCTCAAATCGCTTTCTTCCATGGACCGGATGTCCAGCGTGTTGCTCGAGACAAGATCCAGCAGGATCCCCGAATAGCTTCGTTTCAGCAGGAAGGTTGAAACAATCCAGGCGCCCACAAACACCGCGGCTATCACGGACAGGTATCGGGGGTGAACCATCCGCTCCGACGCCAGAATAAACCCCGATCCCAGCAAAATCCCGATTCGCACCACCGTACCCCTCAAGAAGGGCCTCACCACCGCCCTTACAGCGGCTGGAACCAGGCCGACCAGGACGGCCCTGGCAGGATTGTTGATGGTGGTTCGAAGAACATTTGTGGATATTCTCGCGTATATGGCGGAAAAGACGTTGAATTGAAGAAGGAACGCCACGAAGGCCACCAGGTAGTTGATGGGGTGGAACATGAGAGCCACCGGAAGGCCCCACCGGGAGTAAAGTTTCCCTACAAAGAGCAGAATAACGAGGCTGATGATGTTGAGCGCCCCTTTGAAATACCCGAAGAACTTGATCATGCTCGTTTCCGAGGCGAAGGTCTGGTCCACCGCGAAATTGAACTGGTAGTTCAGGATAGGGATCACCACGTTGGGCATCAGAGTCAACACGATCAGGATCTTGACGAGCTTGGACTCCTTGAGGAGGGGCCATATCTTCTTGAATTCCTCCAGGGCTTGGATCTTTTTCCTGGACCCGGGTACACGTTTTTCCGAAACAAGCAGCGCCGGATAGCGGGAGCCCATTCTCGCAACGGTCACCGCGCCGACCGTCGTCGTCACCAGATAGGCAAACATCAAATTATCGAGGGCGATGGTCTTCACAAGAAAGGGTGTTCCAAAGCTTCCCAAAATCCCGCCGAAAACGCCTCCCGCGGTAATAAGGGGGAACAGGCGCTTGGACTGCCGCGTATTGAATAAATCATTGGCCAGGTTCCAGAATACCAGGCCGAGAAGGACTTCGTACTGGGACTTGAGGACGAACAGGACCGGGTAGAGCAGATCGAACCCGAACGGAACCACAAACCGCAGGGCGGCGACGGAAGCCCCGCAAAACACCAGCAGGTAAGACAGGAGCCGATTCCCCGGAAGCCGCCCCATGAGACCCGCAAGCGCCGCCATGATGAAGAAGGTGGACACCGAATTCACCATGTAGACGATCGGCAGGAACTCCACGCCGTAGCGCTTGAGGAACGCCGTTTCGGCAAAGTTGTTGAATAAGATGTTGGAACTGCGAATCAGAAAAAGGATCGCCGTCGACCAAAGGAAAAGGCCGATTTCCTCTTCATAGATATCCAGCCATCTGCTCAGAAATCGCACCATGGAGACGATCACTTGTCGCGGGCCTCGATTTCACAGATCCCGAGTTGGAAGAAACTACCCCTGTTGATCTCAGCGTGTCAAGGAGTTATGGGAACCGGATTCCCGGCGGACCTTAGGGCACCTTGTAGATCGCGACTTCTTCGCTCTTTCCCTTAAGCAGCGTTTCCCCCAGAGAAAAGACCGGGATGTCATCTCCCACGAGGCGGTCTTTTGTGCTCTGGCTGATCAGGATGTCGGTGCCGAATTTCTTGTTCAAGCTCTGGATCCGGGAAGCCACGTTCACCGTATCACCCACCATGGCATAGACCAACCGCTCGGGGCTCCCTACGCTTCCAGCCAGCACCTGACCGGAGTGAATTCCGATGCCGTGCGCCACCGGGGCTTCTCCCGCAGCTACGCGCTCCGCATTGAGCCCCTCCAGGCGCCGCCGCATCTCCAGCGCCGCCTGCACCGCCTTTCCGGGGTGATCGGCGAGCTCGGCAGGAGCCCCGAAGACAGCCTCAATTTCATCTCCTATGTACTGAAGTACAATGCCCTCATGGTTTCGAATGGCCTGCTCCATCTCGGAAAAATACGCGTTCAGAAATCGTACCACTTCCTTGGGATCGCGCTTTTCTACAAAGGGAGTATATCCGCGAAGATCACAGAAAAGGATCGTCGCATCCCGCAATTCCCCCTCCAGAGCGACTTCGCCCTTCAGAATTCTGTCGCTTACCTCGGGGGTCATGTACATGCCGAAGCTGACCTGACAGAAATCCCGTTCCTTGAGCCCGCTGAGCATGGCATTGGTCTCCGCCGCAATCAACCCAAACTCATCGTTGCTCACAACCGACACTTCATGGCTGTAATCTCCCTTGCGGATGTCCTCCATGGTCCGCAGTTGAAGAGTCAGCATCGCCTTGAGGTTTTTCGAATAATTACGAAGTATGGCTGCACTCAGGATAAGAAGTACCACAAAGGCAAATAGGATCTCCTTGAAGACGCCCATGTAGATCTCCGGCCCGAGAAGATCCTTGTGGTTGAGGAGAAAATTGACATCCATAAACACCATGAGAAGGACCATAACCGCCATGAGAAATAGGACCGAAACCGTAAAAAAAAGCATTTTCGTGGTCACGGAAACGGTTCTCTTGGGATTTACAACAGCAGACTTCCCCTTGGCCTCCCGAAAAAACTCAATGATCCGCCTCTCCATGGAGATAAAGTGGAGCATGCCTCCCAGTAGCCCGAAGGCCAGGGATCCGAGGAGAATTTTGAATCCCGTGAGCCCGGGGGCCCCCAGCCGGAGGAGATAGGCTCCCGAAATGCCCGCCCCGATGAGCAGCCAGGCGAAAATGTCCGAAAGGAGTTCCCGCCACGGAACCGCGTAGAGCCGCACATCCTGTTCGGAGGCCAACCTTTTCAGTCTGCGGCTGTTCGCCCTGAACAGCAATGCCCTCAAGGGAAGAAACGCAAGAAGGGGAATGTAGGTGTAGATCAGAGCCTGTCGGTACCCGAGGCCTTCCAGAAAGGGTCACACCTGGGCTCCGTACACAATCAGGACAGCCCCAAAAACAAAATAGGAAACAATGATCCGGACCATACCCGTTGATCCTCCCGGATTCCGTTTGCCGTCTCTTTGGCCGGGACGGGGGTCTCCACCGTCCTTCGAACCTCTTTCTTCATACAACCATGGAAGAGAAATGTCCAGAAACCGAGCCCTCGTCCGGCCGAAAGGCTGCGAATCCATCTCCCGGCGTCATGGAGGCCCCGGCCGGGAAATGATGCCGGCGAATCCCGAGGCATAATGGGAATGCCCGGGCGGTCTTATCGCTCAAGGATCTTTTGCAGAATGGGATCCCAGGCCCGATTGATTGGGGAGTCGGGCTTATCCCTGAGGCGGTGCAGACTCCCTTCATCGCCCAGGGTCATCATCTCGGGATCGAGGGGAATTTCCCCGAGGAAACGGACGTCCATGGCCGAAGCCATTTTTCTCCCGCCGCCGTGTCCAAAAACGGCGCTTTTTTGTCCGCAGTGAGGACACATGTATCCGCTCATGTTTTCCACCACCCCCAGAATGCTGAGATCGACTTGCCGGCAGAAGTTGATGGATTTCCGGACATCGGCCAGGCTGACTTCCTGGGGTGTGGTCACGAGGAGCGCCTCCGCGTCCGGAATCGTCTGAGCCACGGTCAACGGTTCGTCTCCAGTGCCCGGAGGAGAGTCCACAATCAAGAAATCGAGGTCACCCCACTCAATATCGGACATTAACTGCCTGATGGCCGTGATTTTCATGGGTCCTCGCCAGATGACGGCCATGTCGTTGTCCCCCACGACCATCTCCAGAGAGACCACCTTGAGCGTGTCGCAAAATGCGAACGGCCTTACGGCGCCTTGTTCCGGGATGTCCAGTCCGTCCCGGATACCCATCAATCGGGGGATCGAAGGCCCGTGAAGATCCACGTCCAAGAGTCCCACCGTTCGGCCCCTATCGCTCAGAAGCAAAGACAGATAAGCGGAAATGGTGCTTTTGCCCACGCCTCCTTTTCCGCTCATAACCACAATCTCCCTGCGGATTCTTGCCAGATTGTCCGCTATCATCTGATCCTGCTGTGCTCTCTCGACGTCCGCGGGGGTTTGAGAGTACGAGTCGTCTTTTTCCATTGTTTAAACACTTCCCTTTCCTGCGGCAACAGCCCATTGGGCGGAATCCGCAAAATCCGGCCTCCAAAGGCAGGATCCCGCCCGGCATTGACGCCGGCGATACGAAAATTTCGAAAAATCTCAGGCGACTTCCAAAAAGACGAGGGCCTTCCGGCACCCGCTCCCACCATGGGTATGCGGTAAAGGGCGCTGGTCCGGAAGGCCCGATCTCAAGGGGATAAGGAGCGCGTGAGAAGCGATCGGCTTCTACACCTCAAGCCAGGAGTTGGAAAATAGGCTGTAGCCCATGACGACGCGCGCCGTTTTTGCGTAATCGGTCATGGTCCATTTTCCCAACGGATCTTCGGGCAACGACTTGATGTCCACATTCTCCCCGTCCATGATTTTGTGTATAAGCTCTACGATATCCGGTCTCTCCCCCCTCGCCAACGCGATCAGCTCATCGTCGTAGGCGTCGGCTATGCAGGAGTACATCCCTTTTCTCTCAAGCATGACCATGTAAACCTGATTGAGGATGGGGCGAAGTTCATCCGGGGGTCCGTTGGAGATATTGGATAGGCCGCACGTGGACTTTGCGCCCGGGGCGATATCCTGAAGCATTTCCTGAAAACTCAGAAGGCTCATAAGCTGCGGCTGCTGGATATTGACCGGCGTTACGATCCCGTCCACAAAAATGTTTTCATTGGCGACCCCGGCTTCGTTGGCCGCGTAGATCAGCTCCACGGCAAGGGCGGCTCGCTCGTTTTCGTCCCGGGGGAGTCCCTCCGGGCCCCACATCAGGGCGATCATATCGGCTTTGTACTTGACCGCCAGGGGAATCATCTTTTCATAGCGTTCCGGCCGGCACATGATCGAATTGATGATCGGCCTGCCTTTGTGCACAGCCAGGCCGGCCTCCATGGCCTCGATATTGGAGGTATCCAGACACAGGGGCGGGGTGTTCCCGATCTCGTCCTGAATCGTTTTGACCACGAACTCCATGAGCTCCGCCCCCCCTTTCCTGGCAGGGCCGAGATTCACGTCGATCCAGTCCATTCCTTTTTCTTTCTGCCTCTTGGCTTCCTCCACGATGGGGCCCGGATCCTTTTCCTTGAAGGCTTTGCCGATCACCCTGTTGATGACGTTGAGATTTTCTCCAATCAAAAGCATGGGCATACTCCCTGTCTGAATTTGGTGTTTGTGAATAAAATTGTACTACTTCGACATGTCCTTGAGATACTTGGGAATTAAAGAAGCGTCTCTCGGTCCGATGAGGATTTCCCAGTCAGGGATTTCCTCTTCCATGTCACCGCTGATGGCGGCGGCGTATCCGGGGATGATGATCTTCTTGTGCTTGACCTTGTCCGCAATCCCGGATTTCTTCACAAACGCCCCCACCAGGTCCCCGGAGAACTTCCCTGCGGCCCATGCGGTCATCACGGAGAGCCCCTCGGTGTCCATAATCAGCAGCCAACTCGGAATTCGGCTGCCCTCTACCTCCCCGGTCACAATAAAGTAGGTCAGCGAAAAGTTGGTGGTGATCAGCACGGGCGAGTTCTCGTCGGGCGATCCGATCTCGTAGATGCCCTGGGTCACGGTCATCGGCCGCTGCGGATCCGTGAAGATGTTGAGCCGCTCAAGCAGAAGCGGGAAGAGGCTTTCGCTTTGAAAATCGGAAAGGACCACGATGCCCGCGTACTTGGCAATAAAAAGCGCCGCAATCACAGTCTCCATATCCGGGTTTGACGCCATCTCGCAAGGGAAGGTGATGGTCGGGAAACCCAGTGAGCGATTCCCCGTCTTCAGGGCGGCCCTCCGAATTGCCACCTGATCCTCAAAAGCCTGCTTGATCTCCCGTGACCCCGGGTCGAGCACCAGATCCTTGAGTCCCATACCGGTAAGCTTGTCGCTTAGAGAAATCAAATCATCCAGATTGTCCGCTTTCACCGCAAGAGGCACTCCGTGCTCTTTTGCGAGAGCGCCCATATCGTCGGCGTTGTCTTTTGTTGCGGCATAAATGAGCGGCTTTTTGAAGGCGCATCCCTCCAGAGCAGCTTTCATGGCGTCCGTTTTCTCGGAAATCAGCACCAAGCCGAATTCGCTTTCCCGGGCAATTTTCTTTGCCGCCGCCGCAAAGGCCCCAGCATCACCGTTTCCGTCCTTCAAAGCCACCAGTTCCGGCACGAGATTCAGGCCGACCCGCTCGTACTGCAAGGCATTCCATTCCTTGAGCTTCTGTTCCATTTGTTTTGCTTCCATGTCGGAAGAGATCAGTGCGGCCAGCCCGGTAGGGTTGTAGAAGGTCTTTTCGTGGCGAAACATTACGGTTTCCCCGCCCGTCTTGAAGGCCCGTACACCAGCTCCGAGAGACACCGGTCGGATGGGGGGTGCCGAGGCCTCCGCAAGTTGTTCCCGGGCCTCGTCCGACACATACGGACAAGCATCCAGCTCGGCCTTTCCCGATGCCAGGTTCATGGCGAAAGCAAGGCAGGTGGGAACACCGCACTCCCCGCAATTGGTCTTCGGAAGCAATTTAAATATTTGTATACCCGTCAGTCCCATGATTGTCTCCTCTACTGCATAGATAACTACTATTCACTCCGACAGCCCGGCTCTGCGGCCGGCCCGCAAAACCGGGCCGGCCGGTCTGCAACCGTGATATCACCTACCCGACAATGGGCTCCATCTTCAACGCCGGGTGCTCTTTTTCCTCAAGGAAGGGCCGAATCTCGTCCTCGGTAATCCCCACCGTTTCATCGGCAATCCGATCTATGAGATCAGGAACGCCCATTTCTTCACCCCGCCGGGCCAACCGCTCCTTGATCTCTTCCTTCAGAGATTTGGGCATCCAAACCATGCGAAGAAGCCCGCCGTCACCAACAATAAACTTCCGCTGGGTGATGTTGAACTTGGAGTGACCGACAAAACCGGGAGAGGACTGGCCCCCGCCCATTACCCCGGCCAATGTGGTGAACTTCATGCCCGAGGGCGTTTCCCCGGTGTAGTCCCTGTGTACGGTCATGACTCCGTTCAACCCGGGCAGGACCGCACAGATGCACTCACAGCAACCGCACGTCGTCATGGGATCATGAACCACACTGTAGAAATTGTAGTGATCGACGGCCTGGCGGGAGGCCTTGTAAACGAAATCGTTTACGCCCTTCCACTGTCCCAGCTTGGGATCCAGGCACTCACCGATCTCCACGGGCTGATTGGGCCCGGTCGGGTTGATCTTGTAGGAGGCCTTGCAATCCATCCAGTTGTATGCGCCGCAAAGCCCCGTCCTCTCAGGACTGACAACGCAGACATGGTTCGGGGCGAAGGACTGGCAAAGCGTGCAGGAATAAAAGATATCGACGCTTTCGTCGGTCATCTTCTCAACCCGCTCGTCCCTTGTATTGTATTCCTTCCTGGCCCACTTGGTGAGCTTGTCCACCTCGCCTTTGTCCGTATAAAGTGTCACGGACACCTTGTCGAGGACGTTTCCGAAATCCTGGTGTAGCTTGGCGTGGAGGATCGTACCGATGTCCTTGAGGGTAAAGCCCTTCTCCACAGCCTGATCGCCCACGCGGATCCAGGATATGTCGCGCTGTCCGATATGCATGATGCCCTGGGCATAGTTGATCAGGTGATGAATCTGTCTTTCGAGGATTGGTTCAAAGTCTTCCTGCATTTCTCTCCCGGCGACCTGCACAAAGATACCCAAGGGCAGCCGATCTCCCTTTTTCACATCGTTGAGGTCAGGGCCTTGGACAGTGACTTTCCCGTCTTCGATCTCGTTCATATCGGCCATCTTGCAAAGCTCGGTACACTGGGTCTTGCCACCGCCCATTTCGAGATACAGGTCGTCTTTCCTGACGCGTTCCCCTTCAAATGCCGGCCCGTAGGCCAAGGGGATATCGATCTCGGTGATGCTGACCTTGAGTCCTCGGATCTCGATGGACCTGGACGGCATCTCGTCGTGGCCTACATTGGCGACCACGTGCTCATAGGTGCACACGCCCGTGGGCAGGATCTCCGGAATGTCCGTGTCCGCGATGGTCGGAAAACCCCAGTTCACGCACCCGGCCGCGTTTGCCGCCCACTCGGCATTTACCTCACCCAAAGCATTGACGAACGCGAATATCCGGTCTTTCTGGTACTTGAGCTGCCTTTTGTAATCTCCGGGCTCGATGCCGCCGAAAGCCATGCCGGCCCTGTTGGCGAAACCCAGAGCAAAGACGGCCGCTGAAATGTCCGGGCCGAACGGGACCAGCCGGGTATTCCATCCGATCTGCACGCCTTCCTCCACCAGCTGCTCCGCAAAGGTCGTTCCCGCCTGGTTTGCAGCCATGAATACATAGATGGTCTTGAGCTGGTATTCCTCGGCGATCCGCTTTGCGGTGGCGGAATCCGGAGCCGCGCCTACAATGGCCGCAAAGCCCGGAGCCGTGCCGTCCACGAACTCAACGCCTCGTTTTCTCATGATGGCGTCATCCGCGGCACCCAACCATATCTTGCCGTTGTCCACGTCGGGGTCTTCCACCTCCGGTTGGTAGAAGTCCGGATCCTCCACGTACCGGATGGCCTCCACGATTTCCTCGGCGAAAAGCGCCGCCATTCCGGCGTCCAGGAGCGGTCCGAGATACGGCAAATGGGTGTCTTTCTTTACATGGGGCGGCAAGAGTTTTCTTGCAAATTCAAGGGGTTTCTTGGCCGAGTCGAGGTCCGTTACCTTGATTCCGGTCAAGGAGTAGATGATCGGCAAGAAATACGCCGTATTGGGGAACTCCACCTTCTGGCTCCCGCCGTAGGTCTCCAGAGCCCTCTTGTATTTGCCTTCCGCCTTGGAAACTATATTATACGCGCCCTGAATGGCTGCGAACGCTACCAATTTTGACATTTGCTGTTCCCTCCCTTCTTAAGAGGTCTTCATTCGATGAGTTGAGAAGTCTACGCCGCATCCAGCTTCTGCCGGTCGGACATATCCATAAGAACGCGCTCCCTGGCTTTGTCGATTCCCAGCGCCTTCCGTTTCTTGTCAATGTGGGCGATCATTTTGGCGGCATGCTCGTAAGGATCCACTACCAGGTCCCACATGCCTCCGTAGACGCCTTCCAGTTTATTGTAGAGATAGTCCTCGAAAACCGGCGCTCCGCCTACAGGCATCGTTACCCCGAAAACCGTGTAGACGCCGGAAACGACAAAATAATGACCGATGCTGATCGCTTTTTCACTCATCCATTCCGGAGCGGATCCCGCGGCCGGCAGGTCGCTGATGTCATCCCCCAGACCGCCGGCCTTCACTACTTCCGCGGCCGCCATGAGGATCCGGCTGTTGTCCACGCACGAGCCCATATGCAGCACGGGCGGAATGCCCACGGTTTCGCAGACCTCGGCCAGTCCCGGACCGCAATAGACCTTGGCGGATTCCGGGGTCAGGAGACCGGCCTTTCCGCATGCGATGGCATTGCATCCGGTCGTAAGCACGATGACGTCGTTCTTAATAAGTTCCTTGACCACCGTGAGATGTCCATCGTCGTGGGCCGTTCTTGCATTATTACAGCCCACCACCCCGCCGATTCCTCGAATGCGGCCGTTGATGATATTGTCGTTCAGCGGGACGTACGATCCCCTGAACGTTCCGCCAAGGTGATAGTTAATGGCTTCGTAGCTGAATCCGGCGATCAGCTCGGACTTCTGATCGGGAATGACCAGGGGCTTTTCCCTGTTCGGGAAATTCTCGACGGCTGTCTTGACGATCCTCTTGGCGTCTTCAAAGGCCGTGTGTTCGTCAAACTCGATATGTTCCGTGTGGCCCGAGGCAATACGCGCTCTGGGATTGGTTGTAATGATCTTGGTGTGAAAGCAGTCCGCCACGTTGGCGATGTTTTCCATGATGCACTGGACATCCACCACCATGGCCTCTACAGCCCCCGTGACGATGGCGAGCTCCTGCTGGAGGTAGTTTCCCGCCAACGGAACCCCGTGGCGCATCAGGATCTCGTTTGCCGTGCAGCAAATGCCTCCGAGCTGAATGCCGGCGGCCCCCTTCTCCTTGGCCAGTTCCACCATCTCGGGAAGTTCGGCGGCCTGTACAATCATCTCGCTCAGCAGCGGCTCATGTCCATGAATGATGATGTTCACATGATCCGGCTTGAGGATCCCCAGGTTCGCGGAACTTCGGATCGGATAGGGGCACCCGAACAGGACGTCCTGGAGATCCGTGGCGATCATGGAACCGCCCCAACCGTCTCCGATCGCGGCCCGGGTGCACTGCTCCACCATGTTCTCATAATGCTGATCCACGCCCATATGCGTGCGGTGCATGATTTCCACGATCTCGCGGTCTATCCCTCGGGGCACGACATTGAGCTTTTTCCACAGTTCGTACCTCGGCGCGGGGGCCCGCTTTGCGGTGCAGACCTCTCCTTGCTGTTGCCCCCATTGGGCCAGTGCGTTTTCTGCAACCTCCAACGCAATTTCGTCTATATCGCGATCCAGGATCTCTCCATTTTCTCCCTCTACTGTAATATCCACACCAAAATCCGGTGCGATTTCAAGGAGCTTCTTGGTGTCCCGGATATGGTAGTCTTCGGTTTCCTTCCTGGCCGCTGCAAGAAACGTTTCGGCCACACCGCGCCCATGGTCCGAGTGAGCCGCGGCCCCCGCTGCCACCATTCTCGCAAAATTTCGCGATGCAATGGTCTCGGCGGTCGCTCCGCAAAGGCCCCTGCGGGTGTCTTCTCCTTCGATTCCGCCCTTGGGAAGGGGCAGACGGCATGGACCCTGTGAGCAATTCTTGCAACACGTCCCCTGAATACCGAAGGTGCAGGGTTTCATGGTTTGCGCCCGATCGAAAATGGTATCGATTTCCAATTCGCGCGAGCGACCGATCATCTGGGCGGTGGCAGCGTCCACGGTCAATTCTTGCGGTTTTACCGGCGCTTTTTCCTTTTTCTTGGCTGCTGCCGCTTGCTTTTTGGCTTCTTCTGTGGCCATTCTGACGTTCCTCCTCTCTTGAGACCTGTTTTTGTTCTACAGAGTCGTTCAAGTTCGTTTGTGAATTCTGTCCAAATTTTCAGTGAGTCTCTCCACCAGGCCGAGCTGCCGCTCCGAAGGGGTTTTCTTTACTTTCTGCCCCGCCTCGGCGGCCCTGGCGGCCTCGAGTTTGTCCTTCTCCTGGGCCCTTTTGTACCGCAGGGCCTGGAGTTCTTCGGTTTCCTTGGCTTTTGCTTTCTCTGCGGCCTTTTTCTTGGCCTCCTCCTCCGCCTTGGCCTTGGCCTCCGCTTCGGCCTTCTTCCTGGCCTCCTCTTCTTCCTTGGCCTCCGCTTCGGCTTTTTTCTTGGCCTCTTCGT
Organism: uncultured Desulfobacteraceae bacterium; assembly: GCA_964455075.1. Taxonomy (GTDB): domain Bacteria; phylum Desulfobacterota; class DSM-4660; order Desulfatiglandales; family Desulfatiglandaceae; genus CAYVUX01. Next base: position 19,439 of record CAYVUX010000003.1, read on the forward strand.
CGGCCTTGGCCTTTGCTTCTTCCTCTTCCTTGGCCTTGGCCTCCGCCTCGGCCTTCTTCTCGGGCTCTTCCTCCTTAGGCTTGGCCTCCGCCTTTGCCTTCTTCTCGGGTTCGGCGGCCTTGGGCTTCTCTTCCTTTTTCGGCTCTTTCTCTGCTTTGGGTGCGGCCTTCTTCTCTCTTTTCGGAGGCTCCGGCTTCGCCTCCCCCTCGCCGAAGTCCAGGTTCGGTTGGGGAGAAATGGACAACAGATCGGCTTGTTCAAGCTCCAGGTTTTTGGAAACCTCCGCCACACCAGCGGCATCTCCTCCGTTGATCATCAGATCAATAAAGGCGCGAGTCATTCGAACAGTTTCGGGATGGCGGAGGATGACGACATCAGAGCCCGCCATCAGGTAGCACACAGCAGCAGTGGCCTCCATAAGGATTGCACGGCGCTCCGGATCCCCCAGAATAGGTGCATCCTGGATGGGTTCCCCGGCCTCTTTGCATTTCCAGACTTCGTTTCCGATGTTGTTGATCATGGGGACCTGGAGTTTGTCGTCCTCCTGCGTGAGCGCAGCCATGCGGATTCTCTCCATTACGGAGTAGCTGTATTCCATCCCATAGCCGAGGCCTCCGGTCGTGGGATCAATCAGGATCTGTGTCGGCTTCACTCCCAAATTCTCCAGCAAGATATTAAGCTGCTTGGCGAGGTTGACATCTATGGGGGATGAGGCGACAACCGCTTGATTGTAGCCCAGTGCACTAGCGCCCACGCCCTTGTGGTTCCCCTCTTCCACAGGCCCGAGAGCAACCCTTTTGCCTTCACAGGCCTCTGAGATTTTCTTTAGCACCTCCTCATCCTTCTGGTTGTTGGCCGTCCCCCACACGACCACAGGGACGTTGACCGCTTCAACAACCTTCTTGGCTACTTTCGCGGCCTCGTCGGAGCTTCTGTCCATGCCGTTGGGATCGGTGCTCTTTAATTGAAGGACCACGAGATCCGCTGCGTATTCCTCAACACATTTCTTGGCCCAAGCCGCAGGGTTGGAAATGACGTCTTTGAAAGGCGCCACCGCTGCGGCCGGCCACTCCTCAGACGGATCATAATCCCACACTTCCATGGCGATCTTCGGAGGATTCGGCTCCTCGCCCTCGAAGACATGAAACGCATAGCAATCCTGACCACCCAGGGTGACCGCTGAGCTTCCCGTGCCCAGAACGGTCTCCCCGATCTTTCCTGAATAAGGCTGTTTTGGAATTTCAAAGGCCAATTTCTTTCCCTCCTTCTTGGATTATCTTTCTCCATCGGAAACTCGCCCGTGTCCGGAATCTATAGCATTGCGAATGGGCACTTTCCCGTTTGGAGACGTAATGAAAAAACCCCTTTTTCGCGGTTTCTTGAGCGTTGGGCTCAGATCATAATCCTCCAAACATCATAATCTATTCCTGAGGTTAATCCGCCTCAGGCGAGTGGCCCGCCGTGCCTTTGGGTGGGATCCGCCTGCCACGGACGCATCTTTAAAAGTCTCGAACGGGAGTGGGTTTGTTGTTCATTGTGAAAAATATAACAAAACCAGGCAAAAAAATTCCCTCTTCCAAGAGGAATTCCAGAACGTAAATTAAAAAATGGGTCTTGCATTGTCAAGAAAATTCTGCAGTAATTCAGGCCCGTTCCGCGTTTCATATAAAGTCAAGATATTGTACTTGGCTGAAAGATACATACAATATGTTGGTATTATTCGTCGAACATTTTCCCGAAGATTTCATAGGCGGCAACAAGGGCCCTATTGTCCGGCGGCAACGCGACAGTCGGCCTCCCATTCAAATCGAATTCCTGGAGCTCTGCGTCCTCTGGCACAATCCCCAGGAGATCCAACCTGTGGTCCGCGACCGCTGCCGCGAGCACATCCATTTGGCCTTCCCGGGCCTGGTTTACCACGAGCTTCTTGCGGCCGATCTTTAGGCCCAAGCTTTCAGCCAGCGCGACAATCCTTGAAGCAGCTTGGATCCCTCGCCTTGTGGGATCGGAAACCACCAGGAGGGTATCGATGTTGTTGGTAGTCAGACGGCTCACGTGCTCCATTCCGGCCTCGTTGTCAATCACTACCTGTGCATAATTGTCAATCAAGGCGTCCAACGCTTGGGTGAGGAGTGTGTTTGCGGCGCAATAGCACCCCGGCCCTTCAGGCCGCCCCATCACGATCAGGTCAAAGCCTTCCGCTTCCACCACCGCCTGCTGAAGCTTCATTTGCATAAACACATCCTTCGTCATGCCCGGGGATACCTCCTTTTTCATCTCCTCTCTTGCATCTCCCAGGGTTGCTTCGACCCTCAGGCCCAGCACTTCATTCAGATTCGCGTTGGAATCCGCGTCCACCGCAAGAACCGGCGTCATTTTTTTGTCCACCAGATATTTCACGAGAAGTGCGGCAAGTGTTGTCTTTCCGGTGCCTCCCTTTCCCGCCAATGCCACAGAATAGGTCATGTTTGATTCCTCCCAGCTAGGTGGTTTCCTTCCATAAATGGCTTTGTCCTCGGACGTTAAAGTGTGACGCAGTCCCCGCCTTCCGGGTGGGTCCCCCGGTTCCCAATATCCCGGTTGATATTCCAGAAGCGGATAAATCTACAGGGCAGGATTGATTGTGGGGCACGCCCCGAGCGGACACATTTATACCACGAAAACCCCTTGTGTCCGCCGGGCAACTCGTGGACAGCCGCAAGGTAGATTTTGGTTGATATTTTTTGTGAATTTTTCTAGAATTCCAAGTTATTAGAATATCCTGTCAATATTCGTAATATACTATTATGCCACAAAAAAAGGACATATGGAACCGTATTAGAAGCGATCTGGAAGTGGACCTTTCTCAGTCCGACTTCAACCGCTGGTTCCTCAACACCGATCTTGTCGAATTCGCCGCTGGACGCGCCGTGATTAAGGTCCCCAATAAATTTGTCGGCGCCTGGCTGAAAGACAAGCATCTGCACCGGATTCAAGAAGCCTTCAGTGCGACTACGGGGCTCTCTCCCGAGATACGGTTCGTGGCCGCACAAGATACCGCATCCCATGGCAGAGCGGAGAAACCGGCGCCGACCGGTCGCCTTAATAAGAACCGGGAGCTGAATGCGTCCGGAACGTTTGAAGCATTCTTGACCGGGTCAAGCAATCGTTTTGCGTATTCCTGCTCGGTTGAAGTATCGACAAATCCCGCATCCTTTTATAACCCCCTGTATATTTACGGCAATCAAGGGGTGGGGAAAACCCATCTTCTGCATGCGATCGCAAACGCCTCATTCCGGGAACGCCCCCGAGCGAAAGCGATGTACATGTCCGAGCCACAACAGTTTTTCCGGCTCCTCCCTCAGCTTAGCCGGCAGGTCGGGAGTGCGGCGGAAAACGCCAAGGTCGCGCCGGCGTTCGTTCTGGTGGACGCCTTCGATGTCTCAGGCCATTCAGCAGGAATGCAACAAAAGGCCGCTTCAACGATTGATATCCTCTGCAACAGCGGCACACAAATTGTTCTCGCCGCACGGCGGTCTCCGCCTCAGATGACGGCTTTGCTTCCCCGCCTGCGCTCAAGGCTCCAGTGGGGAGTGATCGCGGAAATCCAGCCGCCCGAGGAACCACTGAAGACGGCTTTTCTCCAGGCCAGAGCGACGCAAAACGGCGTGAAAATTCCTCGCGATGTTCTTTTTTTCCTGGCAAAAAGCACCGACAGCATGAAAAACCTTGCTCAGATCGTTGTGCGCCTAACTGCATACTGTTCGCTGTCCGGACGCCGAGAGATCGAACTTTCCACGGCTAAATCGCTCATTCACCAGCAAGAACCCAAGACCATCTCTGTAGAAGAAATTCAGAAAGTGGTGGCCATGCATTTTGACATTACCGTGCAGGAGCTCCTTTCGAACAACAAGAAGCGCATGTTCTCCTATCCTAGGCAAATCGCCATGTACATGGCGAGGACCATGACAGACCTTTCCCTGGAGGAGATCGCCGCGGCATTTCGGAAGAAAGACCATTCGACCGTGCTTTACGCCCTTAATCGCATTGAGAAAGAAAAGGATTTAAATAAGGATATTCATTCGGATATCCATGGGATACAAGCGATTTTCATGTGATGGCGGGCGGACTGCGCTTCGTCAATAGATTGTTGACAGAACCCCGGAACAGGACCAACGGCGTCTTTTTCGGAAAATGGATGTCTAAAAAGTCAGTTTTTTACTTGAATTCAAAAGCAAAAAATTTCGCGTAATATGTGATCCATACATCACTTATCAACAATTCACCCCATGCATTATGGTAATGGTTTTTATTTATTAAGTAGTAAAAAAATATGTTCCCGTCAGCAAAGTGGATAACATCAATGTGGGGGTACTTATGGAAATCAAAATCAACACGCAACATCTGCTGAAAGCCGTATCCAGAGTTCAGAGTATCATCGAAAAAGGGAGCAATATGCCCATATTGTCCACGATTCTGTTGACGGCCGAAGATACAGGGCTCCGGTTAGCCGCTACAGACCTTGAACTGGCTTTTGAGCAGGAGCTCGAGGCGAATATCCTGGAAAAGGGAAGCATTACCGTTTCCGGGAGAAAGCTCTTTGAAATTCTGAAAGAAAGTCATAAAGAGGAATTCCATATTCGAGAAACGGAAAACCACTGGGTTTATCTTTCGGATGGAGCCGCGCGATTCAATCTGGCCTGTATGCCGGCGGACGAGTATCCCACGGTCCCCGAGCCTGAAGAAGTATCCTTTGTAAAAGTTGATGGACAAGCACTGAATGAAATGATTAACAAGACCATTTACTGCGTAACGCTTGAAGAGGCGGGATTCAAGCTTTCAGGCGTGTTTGTGGAAAAACGGGATCAGGAGCAGGGGCCTGTCCTTCGCATGGTGGCGACCGACGGCCACCGCCTGTCTCTCATAGACAACATGGT
>CAYVUX010000004.1:0-2025 GCA_964455075.1 uncultured Desulfobacteraceae bacterium
AGGAACCGGGAATTCTAATTGTCGCCGGAGGGAAAAAATAATTGACGTCAGTCAATCATGCATTTGCAGAAAACCCTTCTTTCAAAACCCCTCGTCCAATGACCGCCTCGGAGACTCGTCCATGTGAGGCTCTCTGTTGTGGGCGGGTACTGCATTCAGGCTCTCTTTCGGGTTTCAGCCCTCATCGTGCCGCGGCGGCTTCTTCCCCGGGAGATTTTCACAAAGCTACCCGGCCCCATCAGTCAGGAACTTCTTTAACTGGCGCTCGTAGTATTTTTTGTTTTCTTCGGCCACCGTGATGGCCTCCTTTATGATTTCCACGGCCTCTTGCGTGAACCCGTTCACATAGTATGCTTCGGCCAGGGTATCCAGGAATACAGCGGACTCCTTCAGGCTCACGGCCCTCTTGGCGAGCGTCAATCCCCTGTGTTCGTCCCTGATTTCTTCGTCCGAGACCGTGACCAGGATCCATGCGAGATTGTTGAGAGCTTCGGCGCGATCCGGATCCATTTCGATGATCCTTTCATAGACTTGGACCGCTTCCCTGTATTTCTGCTGATGGTGGTAAACCATGGCGAGGTCCTGGTAAAGCACAAGGCTCTCGGCGCCCGCATCAAGCCGATCTTCGATCACCCTTTCCGCCACCGAATATGTCATGTATTCATTCAGCGGCCCGAAGTTCAATACGGTGCCCGCGGCCAGCATGGCGAGGAGGTACCCTCCGAAACAAAGAGCCACAAACCGGTTGTGGCTGCGGATCAGGCCCGGTTCCCGGAGGCTGCGCCACAAGGTGTCTACGCGCTCCCTCACGCTGAAATGATGCCAACTGGGCAGGTCCCTGATCTTCCCGCTGAAATAGGCGATTTTCTCCAGGGCTCGCACGGCCGGTCCCGGCTTCCCCATGACGTTTGCAGAATAGAGGTCGGCCTGTCTTTCAAAATGCCGCATGAAAAACCCCATGACATACCGGAAATAGACCAGCAGGATGCCCAGCATCGGCACGGAAAGAAGCAGGTAGAAGAGCGTCGGCGAAAGCCCGTTCCCACCCTCGGACGCCCCTGGAAAGCCAGCCAGATACACCACAAGGATGAAAAAGAAATCCATCAACCCGAACGAGATCATGATGAAGCCAAGAAAAAACAACACATAAAAAAGGAGGTGCCGATATCGAGCATGCCCCATTTCATGCGCGAGCACGGCTTCCAGCTCCTCCGTAGTGAGTGCCTCCAGCAGCGAGTCCGTGATGAGAAGGTATCGGTACCTGGGGACGATCCCCATAATTCCCGCAGTCATCATTCTCCCTCCGAGGAGCGGCCACCTCAACAAACCCCGGTAGCGGAACCCGTGTTTCAGAAGAAACTCTTCCAAATCCCGGACTTTGGGCGACGGTTCGAGAGGTTCACATTTCCAGAAGTAGCGAACAATGAGCGGAAGAAAAACGACCAGCAACAACAGGAAGCTTGCGAAGAAACAGATCTGGCCGACCGTCGTGTTGAAAAACCTCTCCAATGCCGGCCAAGGGCTCATGGTAAGCAGATCGTAGATGAGGGACAGGAAAAACCAGGGGAAGAGGATGGGAATGTTCAACCGGATATTGGAACGGACAAAGCCGCCTCTTGAGACCTGCTGGTCGAATACGACGCGATAGGCCGGGCATGCTTGGTACCAGATCGTTGATAGATACAGGAAAAAGAGCGAAAGAGCCAGTACGCCTTGAATAACCGTCAGCCGATCCGCACCGGGGATCTCCTGAAGCCAGTATTTGAGATTGAATACATAGACCGCCAACGAAAAAAGGAAAACAGCGAGCACTGACAATCTTGTAATCAGCCTCTGGTAGGCCTCGGCCGGACCCCTCCCCCGGCCTCGAAATGCACCATGGCTTTCGAGCAGCCTACGAAATCCCCATCTACAGTAGGAAGCGAAGGCGAGCCATGTGAGAAACAACATAGAAAGGGAGAGCGGAAAGGAGGTCCCGGGTACATCTTCGGGAAAGTGAATGTTGAAAACAAGGAGAACGACAAT
>CAYVUX010000004.1:2035-2564 GCA_964455075.1 uncultured Desulfobacteraceae bacterium
ATATTGTTGAACATGAAAGACCAACTGCAAAGATCGATCCCGGTCCGCCGACCCCGTTTGAGGTCTCTTCGGGGTTAAGGTTCTTCCATGGATCGGTTCAGGACTCCTCGCTCTCCGTGACGAACTCCAACCTGCCGGTTCCCGGAGCAAGCAACGGGTCCGAATCCAGCGTAATCTCCACACCATAGCGCGATTCGAGTTTCGTCAACTCCTTTCTCTTCTTGTTCTGAAGATACGTTGCCACTTCCATCGGAAGAACTCCCTTCACCGCCGAGACGCCTTGTCGGGATATTCCCATCCAGATCTGGCGGAGAAAGGACACCGAGGCGGATTCCACGGATAAGACGAGACCTCTTCCGCCGCAGTAACGGCATGCCTGATAGCTTCTGGATTCGATGGAAGGGCCCAATCTCTGGCGGGAAAGTTCAAGCAGCCCGAACCTGGAAATGTGGGAAATATCGATCTTGGCCCGATCCTTCTTTGTCTCCTCGCGAAGCCGCTTTTCCACCTTCCGGTTGTGGTTTTTGTC
>CAYVUX010000004.1:2574-21384 GCA_964455075.1 uncultured Desulfobacteraceae bacterium
TCCCTCAGTCGTAGTTGGCGGGCGATTTCCACCGCGGCCTCCTGGTTGGTTTTGAACGCGGTGCTTTCCACATCCTTCCCCGAGGTGGTTTTCCCGGAATTCACATCTATGGAGATGAGCGCTTCGGTGGGTGCAATGACGATAGACCCTCCGGACTTGAGCGGGACATCACTGCTGTAGATGGTTTCGATCTGCCGCTCAACGTCGTAGTGACTGAAAATCGGCCTTTTCTCCTTATAAAGCCTGACCCTCCTCTGGTGCCGGGGAGAAATTACCTTCATGTAGCTTTTTACTTTCGAGAAGGTCTCCTTGTCGTCTACAACGACTTCCTTGATTTCGCTCGTGAAGTAGTCTCTCAGGGTCCTCAGACAAACGTCCTGTTCCTTGTGCAGAATCGAAAGCGGAGGGATGTCCTTCACCCGCTTTCGGATATCCTTCCACATTCTCAACAGCCGATTCAGATCCTTGGACAACACGTTCTTGTTCTGTTTGTAGGCGGCGGTCCGGACAATATATCCTATGCCTTCAGGAAGCTCGAATGTACCCATGATGGATTTCAGCCGTGCCCGCTCCTTTTCGTCCTCAATCTTTTTGGAGATACCGAATGTCGTTTTTCCGGGTGTCAAGACCAGAAACCGGCCGGCAAGGGAAAGATAGGTGGTCAGCCGAGCGCCTTTCCGACCCGGCATCTCCCGAGTGACCTGAACAAGAAGTTCCTGGCCCTTTTTGACGATCCTTTCTATCGGTGGGATCGATCCCTCACCCGCCGAATCACTCGTTTGCACATAATATTCCGGGTGAATTTCACTTGCCTGCAGAAACCCGTTCCTGTCGCCTCCAAAGTTCACAAAGCATGCTTGCAGGCTGGGTTCTATGCGCTCTACAATCCCTTTGTAGATGTTTCCAATTCTTTGCTCCGCCGTGGTTGTCTCGATATAGAATCCATCGAGCTGTGAATCTTTGACGACGGCCACCCGGTATTCTTCAGCTTCAACCGCATTAATAAGCATCTTTCCTTTCATAGCAACGACTCAAGTCCTTTCTGCCGAGGAATCCGCCCGTTCCAAAGCGTCTCATCCAAAAGTAATCAATGCCCTCTCCGTCCGGGTGGAAGACCAAGAACAAACATACCATTCTGGATGGAGGCGGGCGGAAAGAGGAATGAGGTTCCCTCTTTTAGCGACGAATACGAACGGCTCCCTCATGCATTTTGACCATACAGAAACGCAACGGGTTTGAATGATGCCGAAAAAATCATCCCTGGTGTGATCTTCTCCCGTTTCTTTCAAAGTGCTGACGAGCTTGATACATGAACGTTCTTATGGCCGCCTCCCTCCCCGGCTGGAAGCTGGAGTCATAAGGGGTATCCAGATAAGGAATTCCCAGTTCCTGCAGAAGGGGCTTTGCAATCGCAGACGTGATGGTACTGGGCATGCAGGTAAAAGGATACACATTTACGACACCGTTGTACCCTTCCCTCGCGTAGTGAATGATGCCGGGTATGCTCAGGCAGGCCTCTGTCCCCGCCTCGAAACTGTAAAACCCTTCTTCCTCAAGAAGCCTGTCCAGGTGGGACACTTTGTGATCTTCGGCTATATCGAGCAGTGCTCCAATCCTATTGTACATCTGTCTCTGCCTGTGCTGCTGGTAGAAAAGATCGCCTCCAAAGTTGAGAATCCTCTTGAAATAAGACATGGCTTCCGACAAACGGAATTGCTTTACGCTCAAGCGAAAAGCCTTTTTCGCCTCGCGGAACCTGTCATAGCTCGTGTAGTTCATCCATTCAGCGATGGAAGCGTTCACAACCTCAGCCCCGTACGATTCAAGAAGGCGAATCAGGTCTTGATTCGCCTTTTCATGCGTTCTCAGGTAGATTTCCCCTACAATGCCCACAAGAGGTTTGGGGGGGATCCCAGGATTAATAATGGTCCGGGCCTCTTTGACGACTCCTTCCAGGTCTCGAAGGATTTCGTCATAGCGTTTTTCCGATCCGTATACTTCGAAGCTTGCCTCCATTTTTCTCATGGCTTTCTCGATGAAAACATCCGTCATCCCGGGCTCTTTTTCGTACGGCCTTACCCTCCAAAGCAGCCTGTCCAGAATATCGGCCGCCAGGACGGAAAAGTAGGCGGTTTTCCGCAGATCCGTGACCCGTTCCTCCTCGATGATTCCCGCCAGAGAGTATCCGTCTTCCGTCGTGAGCGAACCGATCCTGATCCTGCTCAGCTGGGGAAACGAGTCCAGTACGATTCGCTGATATTTGTTGTACATCCCGAAGCGGCACGGGCCGCTCGACTCCGGCATGAAATACACATAGTCTTCGGGATCGAAGTCCGACCCCTTTGCTTCTTGTTCCTTTTTCATGAAGTAAAGGATATCGCCCATGGTAATCTGGCATGGGTAGCATTCCTTTCCGGACGTGTATTCGTTGCCCAGGGCCATTCCCTTATAAGTATCCATGACGAGTGCACGAATTCCAAAACTTCGAAAGGTTCCTGCCAGGAGATGACCGCCGATTCTGTTCATCTGCGGGATCAAGAACTTCTTGCCCGTCAACTCGAAACGGCCCAGCTTCTGGGTCAGGGATTCGAACTGTATAACCTTGCTTCCTTCCATATCACCTCAAGAGATCCCTTCCTGACCCGGAAGCCCAAAGGTGTCCGAAACACTCCTGAACGAGCACCAATCTAAACGCCTCACAACGACCATCATTTATCGACCTCCGGATCAGCACTAGTTGGCCGCCCTGAGGTCCATATCCTTTGCTCCCGCGGACTTCGCCTTTCTGATGGCGTTTTCCACGACGTTTTTATAGGCCTCAAGCCGCGTCATGACACCCGCCACAGCGCTATGTTCGTCGAGTTCCAGGATCAGATAGGCTTTATCCCCCATGATGTACTTATAAAAATGTTCAATAAAGGAATCCGCCCCGCAACTGAAATTGGTAATATGAAGGCCGAAACAATTGGACCGTTGTCTTGCAAACCTCGCCGATCTCAAAATCTGGGCCCCCAGACCCCAGTACATCGAGGGAAAATCGGAAAGGTCCACCGAGGAGACATCGATAAGATCCATGGGAATGGCATTGATTCCGATCTTGGCCAAGTTCTGTCCCAGCCTCAGATTCACCCTTTCGTCGTAGAGATTGTAGGGGCGCCCCGAAACCACCACCACCGGTTCATCGTTTCCGATACTTTTCAGAATTTCATCGCCCTTTCGCTTCAGATCTCGTTCGAAGCTATCGTGGATTTCCAGGGCATGAATAAGCGCCTCTCTTATTCTCCGCCTGCCAACCTTGAGCTTTCCGCTGATTTGTTCGGAAATCTCACGAGAGAGGGTGTCCGGATCCCACTTCATATGCACGATGGGAGCAAGAGCCTCTCTTGCGTCGATTCCGAATGCCGCCTGGACCATATAGGAATTGCTCTGAACCATCGGACAGTAGAAACCCACTTCGGAGGCTTCCTGGGTCGCCATCGTGATCATGGTCGGTATAAACAGATGGCGCGTCTTCCCCAGCAAGTCCTTGATATGGCCATGGGAAATCTTCACGGGGTAGCATGTCTCCGCAGACATGGATTCGACCCCCGTTTGGGATATCCGGGAAGTTGTCGGTGGAGTCAGAACGAGACGAAAGCCCAGTTGATCAAAAAAATGGGCCCAGAGAATCCCCGTTTGAAAGCCATAAAGAGCCCGCTGCATCCCCACAGTAGGTCGGCCCTCCACCTCCATAATAGGCTCCCCCTTCAGCTCTGTGGAAACTCCGTCCAGATAGGACTCCCATATGCGCCGCCTCAGATCGAAGTAATTCTCCTTTTTCGTGCCCTCAAACTTTGTTATCTCGTAGCGGCCGCATTCGCCGCCCCAGATGCTTTTCCTTCCGTCAAAATCATAGATCTTTAACTTGCACTGGTTGTGGCAGTTTGGGTCGGCTTTGCAAACCTTTTCTTTGCATGTCATTTTGTCCCTGATTGCGCTATCGATTCCTCTGAATACGCTGCTCTCCGTTTCCTTATCGCGCATCTTCTCTTGAACGCTTATTGCAGCGCCGTAGGCACCAAGGACCTCCCGATGTTTCGGGATCAGGAGTTCTCTTCCCAACACATTCTCAAAAGCGGCAACAACCCCTTTGTTCAGGGAAGGTCCTCCAAGAAACATCACCGTCTTGCCCACTTTTCTCTTTCCGACCACCCGATTCAGGTAGTTGTATACGATGGCATAGCAAAGCCCTGCGATGAGATCCGTCTTTTTCAGCCCTTTTTGATGGTAGGAAACAAGGTCGGATTCCATGAATACGGTGCAACGCTCCGCAAGTTTTACCGGTGTCCCCGAGGAGAGCGCGATTTCTTGGAACTCCTTAACGATATTGACTCCGTACTTGTTGGCCAGTTCATGCAGAAAGCTTCCCGTGCCTGCGGCACAAACCTTGTTCATGTCGAAATCGAGCGGATAGGTTTTCGCGATATAGATATACTTGGAGTCTTGACCTCCGATCTCAAAGATGGTGTCCACCTCCGGGTTGATCTCCACAGCACCCCTGGCGTGCGCGGTAATCTCATCGATAATCAGGTCCGCGTTCAAAAAGTCCCCGACAACATTCCTCCCGGAGCCTGTCGTCGCGACTCCTTTGATTGCAATGTTATCCCCCCACGCATCCTTTAGCCCCGAGAGAAGCCGCTGCGTGACTTCCACAGGTTTGCCCTGAGTCGGCACATAGTTCTTATGTGTTATCTCGCGGTTTTCATTGATCACCGCATACTTGGTCGTGGTGGAACCGATGTCGACACCGAGGTAAATCTCTTCCTTTTGTTTTGAAATCCTCTTTTGAATATCGTTGTCCTCAGGGAAAGCGGTCTTTCGCAAAACCAAGCGGGGCGCAACAGGCACATGGATATCCTCCCGGCATATGGAACTCTTGAATCGTCCGAGATCAGGACGGTCTGTCCCACCGATTTCCAGGCCCTGAAGCGCTACTCCCAACGCACCGATGCTCGTACTGTGCTGCGGCACCTCCAGATGAGGGAAATAGGACCGAAAGGCGTGCACCTGAAGCTCATTCAGGGAAAGGCCTCCGATGAAAATAACCGGCTCCTGAACCTCACGGTTGCATACAATGGTACTCATGTAGTTTCTGGCATTTCCCACATGCAAACCGTAAACGATGTCTTCTAGCTTCTCTCCCTTATTCTGGAGATGGATCATATCGGACTTGGTGAAAACCGTGCAGCGGCAGGCCACATTGGCCGGCTTGCGGCTCCTTCCCCCCAGGGCAACAAAATCCTTCAGGATTTCATCTATGTGCCCTTGGGCGCCATCTCGTTCCTCGCTGTACATGGACGTGGCAAGCCTCTGGGCCTGCTGATCGATGAATGACCCTGTTCCCGAGGCGCAGGGGCCGTTGGTGTTGAAAAACTCCAACCCCCAACCGTTGCCGGGCTCGTGCTCCCCTTCTTGGTGGTGCCTTATCTGCATAAAAGCGGTATCCTGGCCCCCCATGCTAATGATGGTACGGACATCGGGCTGTAGGGCCACCGCTCCCAACGCCTGGCTAATGGTGTCGAATTCATAATACACGCCGAGCATTTCGCTGATCTTTTTTCCATGATTCCCGGTAAAAGAAACACATCGAATCCTTTCCTCACCGAATCGCCGGTAGAGCTCCTCCATGAGAGAAATGGTTTGTTCCTCTACCTGCCCGAAGTGCCGGGAATAGGGGTGCTCGTAAACAATGCTTCTGTCCGGATCGATAACCACACAATTCAAGCTGACGGAGCCCAGATCGACCCCAACATAGAGACCCCTCCGGTCCATTCTACTCGCCCTTCCCTCCATCGTCATCTCCGCCGCCATCCGTTGCCATGAAATAACTCTCCCCCTCGTGCTCCTGCTTTTTCAGGCGGCCATCCTTGAGCAAACGCTTCACGATCCGTTCCGCCTTCTCCAGCGGCAAATTCAAAGTATGGGCCATATCCGTCGGCCTGAGCGGCCTTCGGCGCATGGTCTCCAGGAGGGCAAAGTCCACGCGACCTCCTACTCGACCTTTTGAGGAACTCGGAGCGCCTGCCACAATCTCCGCATTTCTTCCAAAAAATATTCTTATCGCCTCCAACCTTTTTGTGTCAAGGGGCCTTGCCCTGACGTCCGCGGGAGGGCGGGCGATGGTGTTCAGGTGAATCTTCTCGGGCCTGATGCGATCCAAAATATCCTTCAGCCCTTCCAACTCCTTTTCCGTGTCATTGATCCCCTGGAGCAACATCACTTCAACGGCCAGAAGGCCGCGAAAAGCCTGTCTTAATGCCGTCAATCCCTCAAGAACCGGCGCCAGCTGCAGTTCCCGGTGGGGCCTGTGAATTCTTTGAAACGTCTCCTCAAAGGCCGTGGTCACTGTCGGCAGGATCAAATCAGCGAGGAGTGCCCGTTCTCTGACCTCCTGTTTCCAGAAAAGTGATCCGTTTGTCAGCAGAGCGACAGGGACCCGGGAGATCTCCTTGATGGAAGAAATCACGCGATCAACGGATAGATGGAGGGTGGGTTCCCCCGAACCCGAGAGGGTGATCACATCCGGTTCGCAGCCCGGCAACACGGACCGGAGCTCCTCTATGACGACATGAACCGGCACAAAGGCCGCGGGGCCAATGATTTTTGAGGTAGTCCGCCCAACCTGGCAGTACAAGCAGTCATAGGTACACGATTTCATGGGGATCAGATCTATCCCCAGCGAGCGGCCGAGCCTTCTCGATGGAACGGGTCCGAACACATAGGACATGACAACAAACGAGCTCCATAAATTCCGGTGAAGTGCCGTTCGTCCTCCTGGACTTCAACCCCGGATCTCTCTGTGAGACATGTGCGGGCAAGAACGGCGGGCGTCTTGCAGCGTCCACACCGATTTGGCCGAACCGCGGGCAAAAGATGCAACAAGCGCCGCCCCCATCTCAACGGTCAAGGAAAGTTCTCCTCCCGGGACGATGCCGCGCTTCGGCCTGCCCTAATGCGCTTCCTCCCAGTTTTTTCCCTTCCCGATTTCCACCTCCAGCGGTACGCGCAAGGAATGGACGTGTTCCATTTCCTCTTTGATTGCCACGATCACGGCTCCCGTCTCCTCTTCCGGGGTCTCGAAAACCAGTTCATCGTGAACCTGGAGGAGCATCCTGGATTTGAATTTCTGCTCCCGAAACCTCCGATGGATGTTGATCATGGCTTTCTTGATCAGATCTGCGGCCGTCCCCTGGATGGGAGTGTTGATGGCCATTCGCTCGGCCTCCGCCCGAGCCATCCCGCTCTCCTGCCGTATATCCGGCAGGTACCGCCTTCGGCCAAACAAGGTCTTCACATACCCCTTCTCCCTGGCTTCCCGGATCATGTCTTCCCTGTATCTCGCTACGCCTTGATACCTTTTAAAATAGGCTTCAATGTAGCTCTTGGCCGTCTTTTGGTCGATTCCCACTTCCTCGCTCAACTTCCGAGGACCCATGCCGTAGATAATGCCGAAATTGATCGCCTTTGCGATTCGTCTCATTTCCGGAGTGACTGTATTGTCATCGTGCTCCATGATTTCCAGGGCGGTCCGCGCGTGAATGTCTCTTCCCTTCTTGAATGCATCCAGGAAGCCCTCGTCGCCGGAATAATGGGCAAAGATTCTTAGCTCGATTTGACTGTAGTCGGCCGAAACCAGCCAATGACCCTCTTCGGCCACGAAAGCCTTTCGGATTTGGCGCCCCTCCCGGCCCCGAATAGGAATGTTTTGGAGATTCGGGTTGCTGCTGCTGAGACGACCCGTAGCGGTCACCGTCTGGTTGTAGGAGGTGTGGAGCCTGCCGGTGGCCGGATCGGCCAGCTTCCTGAGCGCGTCCACGTAGGTATGCTTCAACTTGGACAGCATCCGGTAGCGGAGCACCAATTCCGGGACCCTGTGGGGATACGCAACAAGTTTCCTGAGAACCTTGACATCCGTGGAGTAATTCTTGCTTTTTGCGGTCTTTCTTTGTGTCGGAAGTTGAAGCTTTTCAAAAAGAACGTAACCTAGCTGCTGCGGAGAATTGATGTTGAATTCCATCCCCGCCTCTTTATAGATTTGCGATTCCAGTTCCTCCAGATATCCGCTAAACCGGCTTGACATCTCCTCCAGAAACGCCAGATCCAGCTTGATGCCTGCCATTTCCATGTCTATCAGCACGGGCAAGAGTCTCATCTCCAGGTCGTAGAAAAGCCCGCTGACCTCCTGAGACACCAGCCGATCGTGCAGGATTTCCATTAGTTGGTAGGTGATGTCCGCATCCTCACACGAGTAAGCCACGGCATCATCGAGGCTGACCGTGCTGAAATTCCTTCCCTCGGGTCCTTTCCCCACCACATCCTGGAACCGGATCATTCTGTGGTTGAGATAGTGCTGGGCCAAGTAATCCAACCCATGCTGGCGAAGGCCCGGATTGATGACATAGGACGCAATCATCGTGTCGAAGTGCATGCCTTTGATATCCAGTCCATGCCGTCTGAGGACCTCGGCGTCATACTTGATATTCTGTCCTACCTTGCGAACACTTTCGTCTTCGAGCACCTCCCGAAGGCTGTCCGCGACATCGGCCCAATCAAGCTGCGCCGGCGCGCCGGGGTAGTTATGCCCCACAGGGATGTAGACCGCCTTCCCGCTCTCCCATGAAAGGGAAACCCCGACGAGTTCCGCTGCGAAGGGATCTTGACTCGTTGTCTCCGTATCAATGGATACAATGCCGACCTTGCGGATTTCCTCAACCGCCCCTGCCAGTTCATCCCCGGAAAAACAAAGTCGGTATTCCCCGCCCTGATCGTTCCTGGGCGCGAACCGCTCCCAGAGGTCCCTGAACTCCAGTTCCCGAAAGATCTCAGAGAGTCTTTTGCCGTCAGGCTTTCCCACCTGGAGCTCTGTTTCCCCCTCCCCCAGAGGGACGGATTGACAAATCGCAACCAGCTTTTTGCTCAAGACGGCTTTGTCCCGGTCGGCTTTAAGGTTCTCCTTCACTTTCTTCTTGTTGATCTCTTCCACGTGCGCATAGACTTCTTCCAGGGAGCCGTACTCACGAATCAGCTCAGCAGCTGTCTTTTCTCCGATTCCTCGGACGCCGGGGATGTTGTCGGAGGAATCGCCCATCAGGGCCATGACATCTTCGAATTGGGCCGGCTCAATTCCGCAAATGTCCTTGAGGTCCTGGTGATTGGTGACTTTCTCCTTCATGGTATCCCACATGGAAACCGACGGCGTCAGGAGTTGGCGGAAGTCCTTGTCTCCCGTCACGATGACCACCTGGTACCCGTCCCGCTCCAACACCCGGGCCAGGGTCCCGATAATGTCGTCCGCCTCGTAGCCGTCTCTCTCAATACGCTTAATGTCCAGGCTGTCAACAATTTCTTTGACCAGGGGCACCTGTTTTGCCAAGTCCGCCGGCATGGGCGGGCGATTCGCTTTGTATTTGTCGTAGAGTCTGTGGCGGAAGGTCGGGCCTTTGGCATCAAAGACGATGGCAAGATGCTCGGGTTTGTTCTCCGACAGGAGCTTCAACAACATCTTGGTGAAACCGAATATGGCATTTGTAGGGAATCCACTGGAATTGGAGAGGTTCCGAATGGCATGGTAGGCCCGGTGGAGATAGGAGCTTGCGTCCAACAAGTAGACTATGTTCTTATTCTGAGACATTCCCCGCTAGTTTCCATTCATAAATGGCCCTTTCTCTCAATATCTATATAGACCTACAGGGTTGGTCGTGCTGCATAACGCATGGGCATCTGCAAAATTTTCACGGGTTTTCGTCTGAAACAATGAATAGCACCCGATTTCCTCACGCGCCATGCTATCCGGCCGAATATACAAGATTCACTTGGCGTATTCAATGGCACGGGTCTCACGAATGACGACCACCTTGATTTGTCCCGGGTATGTCAACTCTTTTTCAATCTTTTTTGCAATATCCTTACAGAGGGCATAGGCATGGTCATCATCAACCATCTTCCCTTCCACCATGATTCGGATTTCCCGCCCCGCCTGGATGGCATAACATTTGTTCACTCCACGGAACGACTGGGCAATCTTCTCAAGGCCCTCCAGCCTCTTGACGTAGGACTCCAACATTTCCTGTCGGGCTCCCGGCCTTGCGCCGGAAAGCGTGTCCGCCGCCTGTGTCAGCACTGCGAGGATGGATTCCGGCTGGATTTCCTCGTGGTGGGCGGCAATGGCATGAACCACTTGCGGGGACTCCCCGTACTTCTTGGCCAAATTGGCCCCGATCTGAGCGTGAGGACCTTCGACTTCATGATCCACCGCCTTTCCGATGTCATGCAGCAGACCCGCCCTTCTTGCCTGCTTCACGTTCACCCCCAGTTCAGCCGCCATCATGCCACAGAGGAAACTCACTTCTATGGAGTGCTTTAGAACGTTCTGTGCATAGCTTGAACGGTACTTCAGCCTCCCGATCAGTTTTACCAGTTCCGGGTGTATTCCATGAACACCAACATCGAATGTGGCCTGTTCCCCAGCCTCTTTGATGGAAGCCTCTATTTCATTCTGTACCTTCCCCACGATTTCTTCTATTCTCGCTGGGTGGATTCTGCCGTCCTCGATAAGCCTCTCCAGCGAAATTTTCGCCACCTCGCGCCTGACCGGGTTGAAGCCGGACAACAACACGGCTTCAGGCGTGTCATCGATGATCAAGTCGATACCGGTAGCCGCTTCGATGGCACGGATATTTCTCCCTTCTCTTCCAATAATCCTGCCCTTCATTTCCTCGCTGGGCAGGTTCACCAACGAAACGGTTCTCTCGGCCACGTAGTCCCCGGCATATCTCTTGACGGCGCCCGCAATGATTTCCTGGGCTTTCCGGTCTGCCTCGGCCCTTGCATCGTTTTCAATTTTGCGCATCATCCGTGCCGCCTCGTGCTTGGCTTCCGCCTCCAGGGACTGGATCAGCTGCAGCTTCGCCTCCTCCGTAGAAAGCCCGGCCAACCTTTCAAGGTGCCGGCGCTGCTCATGGATAAGCCGATCACATTCAGCCTCTTTCCTCTGGAGCTCTCTTTCGCTCTGCTCCAGAGTCCTTTCCCTATCCCCGAGCCTCGACTCCCTTATCTCAAGCTGTTCGCCCTTCTTGTCGAGGTTTTCTTCTTTGTGCAGGAGGCGCCTTTCCTGAATCGATAACTGTTCTTTCTTCTCCTTCGTCTCCTTCTCGAATTCCACCTTCATCTGGTAGAGGGTGTCTTTCGCCTGGAGTGAGGCCTCCTTCTTGATCGTCCTGGCTTCCTTCTGCGCTTCCGCAAGGATCTTCTTCGAATACTGCTCTATGGAATCCGCCCTGTTTTCAACGATCTTCTTGCGGACGAGAAAGCCGCAGAGCAACCCCAAAACAAGGGCCGCCAGGGAGATCCCGAAAATATATATTGCGGTCATAATAGGATCACTCTCCTCATTTGCCCTTCAACCGGATCGAGGGCGGAAATGGGATATAGAATCACTCAGCGCGGAGCGGTCGTCAAGGGAATGATCGGGGAAGGCCAAACCTTTTGAAAAACAGGCGGGTTGAACGAAAGGCATAGCCATTCCCGGACTCTCCTGCAGCCGCAAAGGCGGTTGCCCAAGTCCTGAAGCATGCCCCCGTTCCAAGGGTGGTCAATCGCTGTAGAAAAAACCTTGACATCAGGTACATTGGAACAAAGGGGATCAGGCGCTTCATACCGAATGCCGCACAAATCCGGAGGCGGAATCCGATGGGCTGGAGAATGGAAACATTCCTCCATCATCCGTCCCCCTGGTTCTCCTGAACGATCCATCGGACAATCTTCGCTCTCAAGCGCTTTGCAATTCGAGCGCAATGCCCCTTCTCATCCATATATTGTCCACCCACGCAGGAATTCAACCCAAAGCCCTGGAGAGACCTTTGAAATAACTTCTCTTTTATCCACTCCCATCGCCGGGCTCCGATCCGTTCCACCCCGAATTCTCGGCCAAGGGGTTTAATCCCCTTGGTTCTACGCCTTGATTTCGAGACGAAAACCAGCCTCTTTCAAAGGACGCCCCGAAAGAGGATTTCTCCTCCAGGCATGGCCACACGACTTTCCGGCGGCCACACAGCCCGACCCCGGTCGGCGGAACCGGACTCATTATCATGGGACAAAAAATACCAGAGGGAGCCACAACCATATCACCCTCTCCCGGCCTCTTCGTGCATATTTGCCGACGATCCTATCCCCTCATCATTCAACAACATATCGATTTCGCGAATTAAGGAACGGGCCCGTTCCCCCATAGAATGCGTCCGTCGATCCCTTTCATGCAGAACCTGCAAATACTCGCTCGCGATGTGGAAGGCAGCAACCATCACCAGCCTTCGTTGCGTGATACCCGGTGTCTCCCGCCGGATCTCCCGGAGTCTCTCGTCCAGAAATTCGGCAATAAACCGGACCTGCTCTTCATCCACGTCGCTCTTTATAAGATACTCGTCATCGAGTATTTTAACCTTCACAGGCCTGTCCAAGGGCACCTCCGGAGAACTACAGCTCAAGATGTTCCATCTTCTCCAACAGGCTAACCACCCGCTGCTTGGCCTTGTTCCTAGAAGACTTCAGGCGCTCAACCTCGGCGGCAAGATCCCCGATCTTTTCCTCCTGAATCTGAAGTTGTTCCGCGTACGAATCTTTCTCCGCTTTCAGCTGGTCAACAAAATGAATAAGTTTTTCAACCTTTTGCTCAAGCAACTCAAACTGATCAAAAGGATCCTCAGAATTCATATTTCTCCTGTAATTATGGTTTCCCCAAGTGGGAATTTGCTGCATGTTCCCGCCTTATGCCAGACTCTCAAACAACCTCCGTCTTGGCAAACCTCACTTCGCCTGTCTCCATCCATGAATGAGATCCCAAAAGCTCTTTGCCTCACAGAACACCCCAGGCGGTACTCATTCAAAAATCGGAAACCAGCAGATGCCCAAGAAGCATCACCGTCAATTATCTTACCGGCCCAACGGAATCACGTCAATAAAAAAGGCAAGCATGATTAAGGCTTGCCTTTTCCAACCGCATTCATAAGCGGTCAAACCATATGAACATGAACAGCCTATATGGCCTTTTCCGACACCTTGATCCGGGCGATCGCTCTTCGTAAGGCCGCCTCCGCCCTGGTAAAATCCACTTCCTCTTTGGCGCGCTCGGCCAGTCTCTCTCTGGCCCTTTCCATGGCCTTCCTCGCCCTCTCCACATCGATCTCTTCGGCCCACTCCGCAGCATCTACAAGAATAGAAACCTTGTCGTTGGAAACCTCCACAAATCCATCCGTCACGGCCAAAGCCCGCGTCTTTGCGTTCGATGTAAAACGAACTTCGCCGGGAACAAGCCCGCTCAGAAACGGCACGTGCCCGGGAAGGGCACCAAACTCCCCCATGGTGCCCGGTGCCGCAACAATATCCACCTCTTGACTTATCATCACCTTTTCAGGCGTAACGATCTCAAGCAGTAACGTCGCCATGTATTCACTCCCCCTACTCGCTTGAGGCCATTCGTTCAGCCTTCTCCCTGGCTTCCTCGATGGTGCCTACCATGTAAAAGGCCGACTCGGGCAAATCGTCGTGCTTGCCCTCGATAATCTCACTGAAGCCTTTGATGGTTTCCTCCACCGTCACGTATTTGCCTGGTGTCCCGGTAAAGGTTTCTGCCACGTGGAACGGCTGGGAAAGGAAACGCTGGATTCTTCGAGCCCTGGCCACGGTGAGCTTGTCTTCATCGGAAAGTTCATCCATTCCCAGAATCGCAATAATGTCCTGGAGGTCCTTGTACTTCTGTAAAATCTGCTGAACCTGCCTGGAGACGGAATAGTGCTCCGCCCCAAGGACATTCGGATCCAGAATTCGCGAGGTGGAGTCGAGAGGATCCACAGCGGGATAAATTCCCAATTCGGCGATAGGCCTGGCCAGAACCACGGTTCCGTCTAGATGCGCGAATGTGGTGGCCGGAGCAGGGTCCGTGAGGTCGTCCGCTGGCACGTAAACACACTGGACCGATGTAATGGATCCCTTCTTGGTAGAAGTAATCCGTTCCTGCAGCTCCCCGAGGTCCGTCCCCAAAGTTGGCTGGTATCCGACTGCGGAGGGCATCCGGCCGAGGAGGGCTGATACCTCCATCCCCGCCTGGGTGAAACGGAAAATGTTATCAATGAAGAGAAGAACATCCTGGCCCTTCTCATCCCGGTAGTACTCCGCTGCCGTCAGGGCGGAAAGGGCCACTCTTGCCCTTGCGCCGGGCGTCTCGGTCATTTGCCCGTAGATCAGAGCGGCTTTCTCAATAACGCCCGATTCCTTCATTTCCAGGTACAGGTCGTTGCCCTCTCGGGTTCGCTCTCCCACTCCGGCGAAGACACTGATCCCTCCGTGTTGCATGGCAATGTTATGGATCATTTCCATCATGACGACGGTCTTTCCCACGCCGGCACCCCCGAACATTCCCATTTTTCCCCCGCGAGGGAAGGGTACCAGGAGGTCGATGACCTTAACGCCGGTTTCCAGAACATTCACCGAGGTGTCCTGATCTTCAAAGGGCGGGGCGTGCCGGTGTATCGGATAAAACTCCTCCGCATTGACCGGTCCCAGCCCATCCACGGGTTTTCCGACCACATTGAGCACCCGTCCGAGGCCCGGAGCGCCCACGGGCATCTGAATGGGTTTTCCCGAATTCTTCACCTTCATGCCCCGGACCAGCCCGTCGGTGGACTCCATGGCGATGCATCGCACCACGTTGTCACCCAGATGCTGGGCCACTTCCACCACCAGGTTGTCTTCTGTGTCATCAATGGCCGGATTGGTAATAAAAAGCGCGGTAAAAATGTTCGGCAGCTCCCCTTCCGGGAACTCCACGTCCACAACCGGACCTATGACCTGCAGTAATTTTCCGTCCTTCATGGTTATATACAGACCTCCTTTTAGTGGGAACCTTATGCCTTTTTCAGTGCCTCAACACCGCCGACGATATCCATCAATTCCGCCGTAATGGCCGCCTGACGCGCTTTGTTGTACACCAGTGTCAAACTCTCTATCAAATCGTTGCAATTCTTCGTAGCCTGATCCATTGCGCTCATGCGGGCGGCGTGCTCGCTGGTCTCCGTTTGGAGCATGGCGTTGTAAATCTGGACGCTGATGTGCTTGGGCAACAGCTCGATCAGGAGGGCCTCGGGAGCCGGCTCTACCAGGTATTCCAGACCGGGTCCGGCGTCCTCCGCCTCCTGCATCTCGGCGGGTTCGATGGGGATGAGCTTGACCAGCGTCGGTTCCTGTCTTGCCATGCTCGCAAAGCGCATATAGAGCATGTACACCTCGTCCACCTCGCCGGAGACGAATCTGTCGATAAATCCTTTCGCCATCTGGTTGATGTAGGAGATATCCACGGCCCCGTAGATCTGGGTATGGCTATCCCGTACCGTGTACTGTCGCTTTGTGAAGTAGTCGCGGCCCTTCTTGCCTACCGGGGTGACCGCATATTCCAGGCCCTTCGCGGTCTGTTCCTTCAGCCATTTTTCGGCTCTGCTTATCAACTGGGTGTTGAAGCTTCCGCACAGCCCGCGATCCGCGGTGAAGTGAAGCAATTCAACCCGGGAGATATCCTCTCGCTGGACAAGCAAGGGGTGAATATCGGGCTCCATGCCGCTGGCCAAGTTTCCCAGGACTTCGGCGAATTTGGTGGCATAGGGCTCGAAGCTTTCCATCTTCATCTGAGCCCCGCGCAGCCTGGCTGCCGCCACCATGTTCATTGCCCTAGTGATCTGCCGCGTTTTCCTGACGGCGGCGATTTTGCGAAGAACGTCTCTCAGTGCTGCCATTGATTCATCTCTTCCACGGGTTTATTGATTTTATTCGGACGGCTGGAACATGTCCTTGAATTCGTCCAGGGCCTGCCTCAATTTGGCGTCCGTCTCGTCCGTGATGTCGTCTTTCTCTTTGATGTCCTTGAGCACATCAGGATGCTTGTTCTCCAAGAACTCAAGCATCTGCTCCTCGTACTCGCTGACGGCGGAGGCAGGCCAGGCATCCAGATAGCCGTTGGCGCCGGCAAACAGGATCGCCACCTGTTTTTCGGCAGTCATCGGTTTATACTGGGGCTGCTTCAATACTTCCACCAGCCGGTATCCTCGCGCAAGCTGCCTCTGCGTCGCCTTGTCCAGATCGCTGCCGAACTGCGCAAAGGACTCGAGTTCCCTGAACTGGGCCATGTCGAGCCTCAGCGTCCCGGCCACCTTTTTCATCGCCTTGGTCTGCGCTGCGCCTCCCACACGGGAGACGGAGAGACCCACGTTAATGGCCGGCCGCACGCCGGAAAAGAACAGGTTCGGCTCCACGTACACCTGCCCGTCCGTGATGGAAATGACGTTGGTGGGGATGTATGCGGACACGTCGCCGGCCTGGGTCTCGATGATCGGCAAGCCCGTCAGGGAGCCGCCTCCCAATTCGTCATTGAGCTTGGCCGCTCTTTCCAGGAGACGGGAATGGTTGTAAAAGATATCACCGGGAAAGGCCTCACGGCCGGGCGGCCGCCTGAGCAGCAGGGACACCTGCCGATACGCCACCGCCTGCTTCGAAAGGTCGTCGTAAATGATCAGGGCGTGTTTTCCGTTGTCCCTGTAGTACTCCCCGATGGCGCATCCGGAATAGGGAGCAAGAAACTGCTGGGTTGCCGGGTCGCTCGCACACGCGGCCACCACCGTCGTGTACTCCATGGCCCCGTGCCGTTCCAGCACGTCAACCACCTGGGCCACCGTGGACTTCTTCTGCCCCACAGCCACATAGATGCAGTAGATATCCGTGTTCTTCTGGTTGATGATAGCGTCCACACAGATGGCCGTCTTGCCGATCTGCCTGTCGCCGATAATCAACTCCCGCTGTCCACGTCCGATGGGAGTCATGGCATCGATAGCCTTGATCCCGGTGTACATGGGTTCTTTCACCGGTTGACGGGCGATCACACCGGGAGCCACACGCTCGATCCTTCGGAATTCCTTGGCATCGACGGGGCCTTTGCCGTCAATGGGGGCTCCCACCGCGTCGATCACGCGACCCAGGACCTCATCCCCGACCGGCATCTCGGCAATCCTCCCTGTCCGGGACACCGTATCTCCTTCCCGGAGCTGGGAGTCATCCCCCATAATGGCGACGCCCACGTTGTCCTCTTCCAGGTTGAGGCACAAACCGTAGATGTCCCCGGGAAACTTGACCATCTCCATTGCCATGGCGTTCTCGATCCCGTAAACCCGCGCGACACCGTCGCCCACAGACAGCACGGTTCCGGTCTCGCTGACTTCCACCTTTTTTTCATAATCCTTGATCTGATCGCGGATTATCCGACTTATCTCTTCTGCTCTGATCTCCATTGGCTCTACTCACCCCTTTTCAATGATTCTTTGAGCCCCACGAGCTGGGCCTTTACACTGCCGTCCAATACCAAATCCCCAATACGCACGACGAGCCCCCCGATCAGAGACTCATCTTCTTGCACGTCCATCTTGACCTCTTTCGAGGTAAGCCCTTTCAACGCCTCTCCAAGATCCCCCAGCGCTTCATCCTTCAGGGGTCTGGCCGTAATGACCTCCGCTCGGGTTATGTTGGACAGCTCGTCTGTAAGCCTCGTGTAGTATTCCGTGATCTCCTCCACCAGGTCCAACCTGTTCTTTTCCAGGAGAAGCCTCAGAAAATTCTTGATCACGTCGGAATACGGACTTTTGGCCACAACCGCTTCGAACAAATTTTTTCGGTCTTCAACGGGGAATATCTGATTGGCGACCGCCCGAAAAAAATCCTGTTGGTCGGTGCAGAAACGGGTGAAATCCTGAAGATCTTTCCCGTAATCTTCATACTTCCCGTCCTCTTCTCCCAAGCTCAACAAGGCCTTTGCATATCTTCTGGATACCTTAGAACCCATCAGTTTAGCTTCTCCACTCTCTCAATAAAGTCACGGACCAGCCGATCCTGATCGCTGTCCTCGATCTGCTTCGAAATAATATCTTCCGCTTTTTGGGCGGAGGCATCCACAAATTCCTGCCTCAACCGATCTCTCGCCGCTTGGATTTCCCGCTCAATGGTCAGGTCGGCCTGGGCCAGAAGCTGATCGGCCCGCTCCTTCGCCTGGGCGATGATCTTTTCCTTCTCCGCAACACCCTCTTTCTCGAATTCCCGAATAATCTCTTTCTTCTTCTCTTCGAATTCCCTCAGCGCGCGGTCGAGCTCCCGGTACTTCGCTTCGGCCAGCTTCTTCTGGCGTTCAAGGTCATCGAATTTCTGTTCAATTTCCTTCCTCCTGGCCGAGAAAAAGTCCTTTACGGCCGTTTTCCTGATCACCACGATCAAAATGATGACAAGGAGGGTGAAATTGATCACACGGTAGATGAGGTCCTGGACCATTTTGCCGTCGCCATGGCCCCCTCCATGGGCGGCCTCCGCTCCGTGGCCCCCTTCCTGAGCAAACGCCACTCCGAACAGGAGGAACAAGCTCAGAAAAATGCATCCTGCCAACAAGACGACGGATGCCGGACGTTTTGCTTTGACGCTCCTCATTGAACGCTCCTTCCCAAAATCTTTTCCGCGAACTCTTTGGAGAAACCCGCCACTTGCTCATCCAGCGCCTTGCGGACATCGGCCATCTTGGTCTCCATTTCCTTCCGGGCCTGCTCGTGCTTTGTCTCCACTGCCCGGCCGGCTTCTCCCAGAAGCTGCTTTTCCTGTTCCTGGCCCTCTTCTTTGAACTTCTCTTTCTCGGCAAACCCCTGCTTTCGGGCCTGGACTTTGCTTTCGTCGATCTGCCTGTCTCGATCTTCCGCCTCC
>CAYVUX010000004.1:21394-24038 GCA_964455075.1 uncultured Desulfobacteraceae bacterium
TCTTCCAGGGATTCGATGCGATCCCGCCGCTGGGCGATCATCCGTCTGATGGGTTTGTAAAGAAGGATATTCAGGACAAAAAGGAGGAAGAGAAAATTGGCAATCTGAATCAAGAGCGTATGGTTAATACTTAGCATCGCAAGCTCATCCTTGTCTATTTTCAGTTAAATTAAGCTATTGACAGGAAGGTAACGCCTTTTACAAAAAAAAAATATCCTTGTCAAAACATTTTTGGGCCTCACGCATCATTTTTCGTTCCCTTCGCTTTTCGCTCCCTTCACTTCCGTCAGAGCCTGGACCTTCCGTTCCTCCGCCTCATCCTTCTTGTTCATTTTGCAGGTCCCCTCAAAAATCACCCCTTCTTCAATGGAAATCTTCGGGGCCTGCATATTGCCGAATACTTTTCCGGGGGCATGAATCTCGATACGCTTTTCAGCGATAATGTCTCCATGCACTTCCCCGCTGACAATGAGATGAGAGACCTGGATCTGTGCGTGGAGCTTGGCGGTCTCGCCTACGATCAAGGTTCCTTCGCTGAGGATCTCTCCCTTGAATCGCCCATCGATCCGAACGGCGCCCATGAACGAAAGCTTGCCTTCATATTCCGTGTCCTTGCCCAGGAAGGCATTGATTTGCCCTTGATCTTTTGCCTTTTTCACGACATCCCTCCACAGTTTCAGCAACCGCTCTTTAACACGTCCGATTCTGCTTTGCAAGAAAAATCACAATATAATCAATGCACATAAAGACATTTTATTCTACCCGATTCCAACCCAAAAACGAGATCCGGATCCGGCCCTTCCGCTCCCGACCCACAACCGCTTGAACCTCCTTCCGGCCTACGTCTTATCGCCCGGAATGTCCTGAAGAAAAAACTGATTGACACCTCAGTCAATCCATGGTTTGCTCCTTTCTATGCAGCGAGAACCGGAGGCCAATAAGAGAGACAAGGAGAGAATCATCTGGGACGCGGCCGTCAAGGTGATTAAAAAGAACGGATTCCACAAGGCCAGGATGTCCGACATTGCCAGGGAGGCCGGAATCTCCTACGGGTTGGTGTATCATTACTACGGAAAAAAGGAAGACCTTTTTGATGCCGTCCTGAACCGGTGGTGGGATGACCTCTTCGAGGTCCTCAACGAACTCCGGGGAAATGCTGAGGAGGTCTCTGCCAAGCTTCGGCGCATTATCTTCTATTTCCTCGACAGCTATCAGGAACGGCCGGGCCTTGTCAGTATTTTTATTACCCAGATCTCCAGATCGACCCCGAACCTGACGCCGGGCCGCCTGGCTCGTTTTCAAACCTTCATGAGCTTGACCGAGGAGATCATAAACGAAGGTCAGACACGGCAGATGCTGAGGGGGGACTTCAGGGCCCGCTATCTCACCTACATCTTCCTGGGGGCCCTCGAGACCTTTGTTTCGGCCATGGTCCTGGCGGAACAGAAAATCCACGGGCAGGCTCAAAAACAAAGAATCGCCCAGTGTATCCTGGAAGTCTTCCTCAACGGAGCGAGACGCCCGGAAAAGCGTACCGGATGAGAAAGCCGCCCGCAAAAACCCCCGAGAGCGTATGGAAGGATCAAAAATGGATTTCGCCCTGAGCGAAGAACAGAAAATTTTCAGGGATCAGGTGATTCGATTCGCCACCCGTGAGATCGCACCGCGTGTCCAGGATCATGAGCTCAGGGGAGATTTTGATGTTCAGTCGTTTCGTAAGCTCGGAGACTTCGGAATCCTCGGGCTTCACTTTCCGGAAGAGCTGGGAGGAAGCAGTGCGGATGTGGTCACCACAGTGATCGCGGGCGAGGCCCTGGGAGAGGCCGGGGTGGACGGCGGCCTGACGCTTTCTTACGGGGCACACACGTTTCTGTGCGCGGATACCGTCCTGGAGCACGGCACAGACGAACAGCGAAAGAGATATCTGCCCAAACTCGCCACGGGGGACTGGGTCGGCTGCATGGGTCTTACCGAACCCGATGCCGGCTCCGACGTGGCCGCCATGAGAACACGTGCGGAGAAACGCAACGGGCACTACGTTCTCAACGGGACCAAGATGTTCATCACCAACGGGCCGGTGGCTGATGTGGCCGTGGTCTACGCGCGCACGGGACGGGGCGAAAAGCGGTCCGGAGGCGTCTCCGCCTTTGTGGTGGACCGGGGAACTCCTGGCTTCTCCGTCGGCAAAAGGCTGGTGAAGATGGGCGTCCGCACCTCGCCGACCTCTGAGCTGATCTTCGAGGACTGTACAATTCCCGAAGAGAACCTGATCGGGCAGGAAGGGACCGGATTTTTCATGGCCATGCGGACCGTGGAATGGGATCGAAGCGCCCTGCTTGCGCCTTTTGTGGGCGGGATGAACTATGTGCTCAAGAAGAGCGCCCGCTATGCCCTCGAGAGGCGCCAATTCGGCCGGCCCATCGCCGAGTTTCAGGCCGTCAAGCACAAGCTTGCGGACATGAAGATCTTTATCGAGGCCGCCCGTTCCCTTTGCTATCGCATCGCATGGTGCAAGGACCAGGGGAAGCCTATCAATCATCTGGAAGCAGCCATCGCCAAGCTGTTTGTGGGAGACTGGAGCCTGGGCCCGGCAAACGACGCCGTGGTGCTCCACGGCGGATACGGATATTGTCATGAATACGAA
>CAYVUX010000005.1:0-17225 GCA_964455075.1 uncultured Desulfobacteraceae bacterium
CCTCTCGGGCCGGGTAGGACTCAAGTGCTTGGCCGAAAGCGGTCTGATCAGCAGATCGGCCACACCGCTCTCCTCGGCAACCATGGACAGCGCATTGCGGTTCTGGGACATGGGCCTTTGGCCCAATACCTCTCCCGTTATGAGGAAATCGCCCCCCTCTTGCGGCATTAATTCGCCGGCGACCCGAATCATGAGTGCGTGGCAATCAATACACGGATTCATGTTGGCGCCGTAACCGTGGACCGGTTTCTTGACAATCTCCAGGTGCCTTTGCGTGATATCCACGATCCGCAGGGGAAGAGCCATGTGTTGGGCGGAATGCCTCGCTCGTGCAGAGTCAAAAAAAGGAGTCTCAAAAAAAAGGGCCAAGACGTCAATATCCTGGCCCCTCATGATCTCGGCGGCCAGCATGCTGTCCAGCCCGCCTGAAAAGACACATAGAGCTTTCATAAAAATGGGCGTTCCTTGCGAGACCTTTGAAAAACGCTTCTTTCTTCTCTGCCGCTTAACGGCGGCTTACTCCCCACCCTTCGGGCGGGCCCCGGTTTCGCAATCCCCCGTTTTCGTCGGGGCGGGTTGGCGTTGGGCTCGGTTCGTCTCCTAGCCGACCTCGACCTTGAGGCAAAACCGGACATTCTTCAAAGGTCTCCTTGGGCGTTCGTATCGTCAGAGTCCCTCCTTTGAAAGGGCCTCGACAAGTTCTTTTTGTTTCTTGCTCAGCTTCTTGGGAACATCGATCTTGATCTCGGCGTAGGCATCCCCTTTGCCGCTCCCGTCCATGTGTGGAAGGCCTTGTCCTTTCATTCTGAACTTGGAGTTGTCCTGGGTACCGGGAGGAATTCTCAACTTCCATCGCTTTTCATCGATGGTTTCGACCTCGATTTCGGACCCCAGTACGGCCTCGGAGAACCGGATCGGCTGGTTGAAGTAAAGATCGTCGCTTTCCCTTCGATAGACAGGGTGATCCAGTATTCTGATCTTGATATAGAGGTCCCCGGGAGGGGCTCCGTTGAATCCGGGTTTCCCCTTTCCCTTCAACCGCAGCTTCTTTCCATCCCGGATCCCTGCGGGAACCTTAACAGATACCTGTTCCCGACGACCGTTCAAATCATAAGATACGACTTTTTGGGTCGGCCGGGCCAGCTCTTCCAGGGTCATGGGGAGCTCGTACACCAGGTCCTCTCCTTTCGCGGATGGCGGCGCCCGGTGAAAGCCTCCCTGGTAAGAACCAAAAGAAGATCTCCTCCTGGAGGTGTGCCGGCCTTGCCCGCCGGTGCCTCCGAAAATCTGGCTGAATATGGTATCTCCTTGCCCTCTTGCAAACCCGAATTCTCGAAAAATGCTTCCAAAGTCAAATCCCTGAAAAATGTCTTCCTGGGAAAACCGGTTTTGGAATCCTTCCGCCCCGAACGTGTCGTATTGCTTCTTCTTGTCGGGGTTGCTCAGGACGGCGTAGGCTTCGCTGATATCCTTGAACTTGGCTTCCGCTGTGCTGTCCCCCGGGTTGTGGTCGGGGTGGTACTTCAGGGCCAGTTTTCGGTAAGCTTTCTTGATCTCTTCTTTGCTCGCGGTTTTCGGCACGCCAAGGATCTTGTAGTAATCTTTGGCCGGCATAGATTCTCGCCCTCGAAGGAAAGGAGTATAAAATCGAACCGATCATGATGATCGGCATCATTGGTTAACTTAATCACCCAGAGAGTCAAGTCAAGATACCGGAAACGGAATGGAAAATGCCGAGGCGCTCCTATTCGGATGCGTTCTTCGGGAAATGGTTTCCTCTTGACAGCCAGACTCTGCGCCGACTATATTTGCACCATCGGCAAAAGGAGCCTTGCTTGCTGCCTACTATTTCTTACATCAACCCATCTTTATTCAGCCTGGCCACGGCGTCTGCCCTCCGATCGCCAGGCCCTGAGTCACAATATTGCGCGGAAATGATCGCGACCCCATAACACGGAAAATCAAGGTCCGGAAAACGACCCTCCGTCCCCATTAATCAGGCCGGCACGAAAAAAGGAGAGAGTTTTTTTGGACGAAGCTTCAAGAATTTCTGATCCGCAAGTATGAGCCCGATATAAGACAACACCTTTGAAAAATGCGTCCGCTCGAGGCGGATCTCAAGCCAGGCCGGAGAACCGCCCGAGGTGGATTAATCACAGGAATACATCGGAGTATTTCGAGGGTTGAAACCCGAGCCCAACGAATCGATGGAGGCCCTCGGTCGTGAGTTCGGGCCGGAAGGACCACGAATTCAACGCCGGCCTGTCCCGCAGAAGGCGGGGCCGTGCCAAGAGATGATCGGCCGCCAACTTTTTTGGCAGTATGCCCATCATCATAGACAACACCCTGTTTTCGGCCTATAGCCTTTGACGGCAAGAATGCAAACAGGGCGGAGCTCGGGCAAAGACGAGGGTGAAGATCTTACCCTGGGCCGGCCGAGTGGGGCCGGAACCCCCGGCCGGTTGGCGGAAACCCCACAGAAACTCAGAAAAGGAGGAAGAGTGATGAAGTCGAGACTTCTCAACATGCTGGTGATCGTGGCAGCGTCTGCGCTGTTGATTCTGCCGGGTGGCAAGGCTTTGGCCGCGGATCCTATCGTCGTGGGCTGTCCCCTTTCAACGGCATTTCTTTATGGATGGGATGCGGAAAGAGGCATCAAGCTGGCGGTGGATGAAATCAACGCCGCGGGCGGTGTCAACGTGGGAGGGGAAAAGCGGTTGTTTGAGGTCGAGGTCATCGACACCCGGGACTTGGAGCCGGGTGTCCCTGTGAGCGAAGCCTTGCTGGCCGTGGAAAAGCTGATCCTTGAGAAAGATGCGGATTTCTTGCTGGGAGGCCCGGTTCGATCGGAGGCTGCCTTGGCTGCCATGCCGCTACTGTCGAAGCACAAGACGATTTCCATTGTGACCACGGGGGTTCTGAGCCCCAAGTATCATGCGATGGTGAAGGAGAACTACGACCGGTACAAGTACTGCTTCCGAATTCATGGAGAAGCCAAGCAGCTCGTCGGGGAGATTCTCGCGTGTTTCGGTGAAATCAAGGAAAAGTATCAGTTGGACAAGATCTTCGTGATGGTCCAGGACGTAGCCCATGCGCGCGGCGCGGGGGAGATCATAAGCAAGGTTGCTGCGAAAAAGGGCTATGATGTAAAAGGGATGGAAGTGTTTCCCACCGGCACCACGGACTTTTCCATGGGGCTCCTCAAGGCCAAGAAGAGCGAAGCGGAGATTTTGAACATCTGGATGGACATGCCGGAGAGCTCCATCCTGCTCAAGCAGTGGTACGACATGAAGATCCCTGCGCTGCCCTTCGGTTCGACTCTGGCGGCCGCGGAGCAGCCGGGGTTCTGGGAAGCGACAGAAGGGAAGGGAGAGTATACCCTGTGCAACGTGGTCAACGCAGGCAACGCCCCTTCCGAGGCCACTCCCTGGACCATGAAGTTTTATAACGCTTATGCCGAAAAATGGGGGGTTGAGCCCGAAGGATTGGGAAGCTCGAGCAGCTATATGGCCGTCTATGTGCTCAAGGACGCCATTGAACGCGCCGGAACCCTCGAATCCGATGCCGTGGTCGCGGCCCTTGAGAAAACCGACATGATGGGAGTATACGGTCGCATTCGCTTCGATCCCGAGAGCCACCAGGTTATTCCCGCCCTCGATCCCGAGGAGGGAGCCGTGGGCACCATCCTCCAGTGGCAGGCCGGAAAAAGGGTCGTTGTCTTTCCAAAGAGCATTGCAACCGGTGAAATACTCCTTCCGGAATGGATGAGGAAGTAGTCCGAATCCGGTCTTGTTTTCGCAGGCGGGGCGGACGGCCCGAAAGAGCCCTTTCAAAGCGCCCGCCTGCGCATCATCATCCGAACGGCCATTCAGAAGGCGTCGTCATGGACATACTCATTTACGGAACGATCAACAGCATTTCTCTGGCCCTCATGGCCCTGGGTTTTGCCCTGGTGTACGGGATCAGCCGGCTTCCCAACTTCGCGCACGGAGCCCTTTATGTGGTGACCGGGTTTCTCACCTGGACCTTTCTGAAGGGGGTGGGCCTCAATTACGTGATCAGCATCGCCTTGGCGATGCTGATCACGGGAGTCGTAGGCGGACTCATCTATCGGTTCATCCTGATCCGGGTACGGGGGATGGCGATCTCAGAAATCATCGCCTCTTATGCCATCGGTCTGGCCATCCTGGAAGGATTCCGATGGGGAGGGTTCAAGGGAATGACCTACACGCTTCCCGTATTTATGGAGGGGAGTTTTATAATCGGGGGAACTCCGGTGGATTTTCACCGGGTCCTGGTGGTAGGGATCGGAGCGGGAGTGGTGGCGTTTCTGTGGCTCTTTACGCATTTTACCCGTCTTGGGCTGGCGCTGCGGGGCATGGCCCAGGATGAGCGGGCCGCTCTGATGCTGGGCATTGACTCGGATACCATGGCCATTGTGGCGATGAGTTTTGGGGCCATGCTGGCCGGCCTGGCTGCGGTGGTCCTCTTACCCCTGGGGAACATTGTGGTGGAGAAGGGCTACGACGTTTTGATACAAGCCATTGCCGTGTGCATCGTTGGAGGACTGGGGAGCTGGATGGGAGCAGTGCTTGCCGCGTTTCTGATCGGCTTTGCTCAGATTCTCACGGTGGTTTACTGGGGAACCCATTTCCAAATGGTGGTGGCCCTTCTGGCCATTATTTTCACCTTGATACTGAAGCCTTCCGGGCTGTTTGGTCGCCAGAAGGAATTGGAAGAAAGGGTGTAAGAGGTGACTACGGAGCAGCGTCGAAGAGAGAGGCTGGATCGCGGGGTCAAGGTCCGGAGCGACGGGCTGTACGCCCTGATGTCCTGGAGGGAATTGGGGTATCTCACGGTTCCCCGGTTGGTGTTGATCCTGGGGATCGTGATTCTGCCTATTGTAGTGCCCAGCATGTACTGGCAGCGCGTGGTTTCCATCGTGTGCATCTATACGCTCCTGGCCTTGAGTTTCGACTTTCTGGCCCATTATGTCGGACTGGTATCTCTGGGGGGCGCCTTTTTTATCGGGGTCGGAGGCTACATCACCGCTCTTATGAACACGTCCTTGGGTCTGCCGCCGATGATGTCCATCCCCATTGCCGCCATTGTGGGGGCAGGGATCTGCACACTCTTTCTGGTTCCCTGCCTTCCTCTTAGAGGCGTATATTTCGCCATCGTCACCCTGATGTATCCCTTGGCTTTCGCGCGGATTATTGAGGCCCTGGACATCCTGGGAGGGACCGACGGGATTCTGGGGGTGGAAAGCTTCGCCAACCAGTGGGTGGAACAGTATTTTGTGATCGCCATGGTGCTTCTGTTCCTTTTCGGGACAAGAAGACTTGTGAACCTGGATCTCGGCCTCGTGTTCCGGGCGGTTAAGGACAACGACCAGGCCGTCAAGGCCTCGGGCATGAGTGTGCCCGTGTACAAGGCCGTGGGGGTGTACGTTGCCGCGCTAATGGGTTGTCTCGGCGGGGCCTGCCTGGTGCATATTTACATGTGGTGCGGGATATCTCTCTTTGCCCTGGATTTCTCTATCCTGCCCATAGCCGCCACGGTGATCGGAGGGGCGGGAACCCTCGTGGGGCCTCTTCTGGGGTGTTTCATCCTGGTCCCCGTCTCAGAACTTTTGCGGGAGTTCGGGACGCTGCGCATCGTCTTTTATTCGTTGATCCTCGTTGCGTTTATTGTTTTCCGCAGCGAAGGGATTATGGTCTACGGGCAGCGCAAGTACCATCAATTCGAAAGGTGGATCAAGGTATGAGCGATGAGCCGATTTTGAGAGTCCAAGAGGTCACGAAAGCATTTGGGGGCGTCCTGGCTTTGAACCGCCTCAGCTTTGAGGTCAAGGAGGGACAGATCCTCGGCATTATAGGGCCCAACGGCTCGGGCAAGACCACCGTGGTCAATTGCATCACGGGTTTCATCAAGATGACCTCGGGAAAGGTGTTCTTTCGCGGGCAGGATATCAGCAAGAAGGCTCCCCACAAAATTTCGGATATGGGGGTTACGCGCACCTTTCAAATCATGAGGCCTTACTACAGCCTTCCAGCTTACAGAAACCTTGTTATTCCTCTGTTCTCGAGGAGGGCCAGGAGAACGGGTGGATGGCGGGGGGGCGGGAAGCTGGGCGACCGCGATACGGTGGGGATCGACATTCTGGAGGAGATTGGTTTTGAGCGGGATTCTTCTGTCCCTTACAAAATGGCTTCGTCACTGCCTACCGGATACCTCAAGCGCCTGGAACTGGCGCGTTGTCTGGCTTTGAAGCCCGAGGTCATTCTCTGTGACGAGATCTTCTCCGGGCTGAGCATGAGCGAGATTGCAAGCATGGTGCCCCTCATTGAACGCCTTCAGATGGACGGCATCACCCTGGTCATGATCGAGCACCGGTTGCGGGAACTTTTCCAGGTGGCCGACCGGGTGGTGGTGTTGAACTTCGGCGAGAAACTCATGGAAGGAAGCCCCGAGGAAGTCATGGCCGACGACAAAGTGAAGGAGGCTTACTTCGGTTCCGAGGAAGTGGAGGAGGTTATGACGTATGCTTGAGGCAACCGACTTGATGGTCTTCTACGAAAACATGCTCGCGCTAAATAATGTGAGTATTCGATGTGAGAAAGAGCAGATCGTCGGGGTCTTTGGGGCGAACAGCGCAGGGAAGTCGACCCTCATGTATGTGCTCTCGGGCATCATGGAGGACATCAGAAAGAAAGAGGATATGGCCGGGGGGGAGCGAATCACGGTCCTCGGGCGAATCGAGTATCTCGGGCAGGATATATCGGGGTTGAAGCCCAGTCAGCGGGCGAAAAGAGGCATTGTGCTCTGTCCGGAGCGGCGGAGGATCTTTATGGAAAGCAATGTGCTGGAGAATCTCCGTATCGGAGCGTACCTGGCCTCTCCAGCCCAGGCAAAGGACACCCTGGAATACGTGTTCAACCTGTTTCCCGCCCTCAAAAAACTAAAGAAAAGGGTGGGCGGGTTCCTGAGCGGCGGGGAGCAGCAGATGTTGGCCATTGGCCGGGCTTTGATGGCGCAACCCAGGATGTTGCTCCTGGACGAGCCCCTCATGGGCTTGAGCCCTCTCATCCAGGCGATCCTGGTTCGGGCGACCAGGGATATTCGCAACGAGAAAGGCCTGACCATCATTATCACCGAGCAGTACGCCCGTCCGGTCTTGCCCATCGTCGATTATGCCTTTATTCTGGAAAACGGTGCCGCGGTCATGGAAGGTGGCCGGGAAGAGATGCTGAGCAACCCCGATGTGCGTTCCGCCTATTTCGGGATTTGATATTCGGCCGGGCGATTCGGACGGGCAGCAGAGGATGCGGAAAGATTCATGCCACGACCTTCGAGGAGTTTTGGTCCGATGGAAGCTGTCAGGGACTTACAGTATGAGGAATTGACGTTTACCCGTTTTGACCGGATGGCCGAACGCTATCCGGAAAAGGCCGCGGTCATATATTTGGGAGAACGATTCTCCTACAGCAAACTCCGGGACATGAGCGAACGGTTTGCCGGAGCCCTGCAGGAAATGGGGATCCAAAAAGGCGACCGGGTCATGATTTACATTTCCAATTGTGTCCAGTGGCTGATTGCGTTTCTGGCTGTGCAGAAACTCGGAGCCGTCATCGTCCCGGTTTCTCCCATCTACACCTCGTACGAAATTGAATACATGATAAAGGACTCGGGAGCAGAAACCCTGATCTGCCTGGATACGAATTTCTGTTATGTCCAGGAGGTGTTTTCCACCACAGGGCTCAAACGGGCCATTGTGACCAACCTGGTGGATCTGCTCCCTCGGTATAAGCGATATCTGGGGGTGCTCTTCGACAAGGTGCCCCACGGAAAGGTAGAGCGTGACCCCCGGGTGTATTCCTTCAGATCCCTGCTGAAACATGCTCCTTTTGAAGATCGGGAAGACATCGATCCCTGGAAAGACCTCTCCTACATTCTGTATACGGGAGGCACCACGGGCTTCCCAAAGGGCGTCCCCGGAAACCACATCGGAATGACCTCTTACGTGAACGACGTGACCGAAGATGTCGCCGGGGACCGGCTCCTTGAAGGCGGGGATGTGTACATGGCGGTGAATCCGTTGTTTCACATCATGGCCCTCGGACTCTGCATGGCCCTGGGATTGAACAAGGGGAATACCATATTGCTTATGCCGGTACCGCAGGTCGATGCGATTCTCGAGACGATTGAACGGTATCGGGCAAGGTGGTTCTTGGGCGTTCCGGCCCTGTATCGGATGATCCTTGAAAACGACCGGCTGGATCAATACGACCTGAGTTCGCTGCGGTATTGTTATTGCGGCGGAGACGTCCTCCCCGTCGAAGTATTCAACCGGTGGAGGGAACGGTTCGGCGTTCCCATCTATCAGGTTTACGGGTCCACTGAAGCGGGACACGTAACCTACAGCCGGATCGACATGGAACCCGACCCCACGACGATCGGGTTACCACTCAAGAGCAGGGAGTGTATGGTTGTAGACGCGGAGACCCTGGAGCCGGTGCCTGCCGGCGAGAGCGGTGAGCTGCTCGTTACATCCCTCTACACGTTGAAGGAGTATTTGAACAAACCCGAGGAGACACAGCGCAGTTACGTGGACATCCAGGGAAAAACCTACTACCGGATGGGCGATTTCGTGCGCCTGGATTCGGATGGGCAGTTGGTTTATGTGGAACGTTCCGCGGACATCATCAAGCACAAGGCCTACAGGGTGTCGGCATCCGAGGTGGAAGCCGTACTGCAGGATCACCCCACGGTCATCGGGGCTTGTGTGGTGGGGATTCCGGATCCGAAGGTGGGGGAAAGAATAAAGGCCATTGTGGTCTTGAAAGAGGATGCAAGAGGCGTCGGTGGGGCGGAACTGCTCAAATGGTGCAGGGAAAGGCTTGCCTCCTACAAGGTGCCCGGGTACGTTGAATTCCGGGACATGCTGCCTAAATCCAAGGTTGGAAAGCTTCTTCGGCGAGAGATCCGGGACGAAGAGCGAAGGAGGCTTTCCAAAAAGGAAAGTTGAACGACCGGGAACGGGGAAGGGTTTGATGCTCTTTGATTCGGCAAAAGACCCATCGAGCGAAACGCAAGGAGGCGTGGGATGGACCTTTTCGAGGCCATTAAGAGACGAAGAAGCTGCAGGGCATTCTCTAAGGAGGCCGTGCCGCAAGAGGTCCTGGAAAAGATTTTGGAAGCCGCGGTCTGGGCTCCCTCGCCCATGAACGCGCAGCCGTGGGAATTCATTGTGGTGAGCAATGAAGAAGTGAAGGAAAAGATCGCTGCAGAGGCGGAAAGATGCCGTGAGTGGGCTCTCGAAGAAAGCGGTTGGAAATGGCTCAAGGGGTACGGAATGGAATTTCTCAAATCCGTGCCCGTCATGATCGCGGTGGTCGGGGATCCCAGGAAAAGCGGCGTGGATACATTGCAGAAAGAAGGAGGCGTGGGTTATCAGAATGCGTGTGCCGCGGCGATTCAAAACATGCTCCTTGCTTCGCATGCCTTGGGATTCGGCAGCCTTTGGTTTACGTTCTTTGATAAACAGCCCCTGAGGGAAATCCTGGGAATCGACGCGGGAAAGACGCCCGTTGCTCTCGTCTGCGTCGGAAAGCCGGACGCTGAGCCGGCACCGGCGGGGCGAAAGGGGGTGGAAGAAAAGACGCGATATGTGCGATGAGTTTGCTTCCGGTCCGGGAATCTCGGAAGTGCCCATCCACAAATCATTTTTGGGCACGTGGGAGTTTCCATCCGCGTAGTCGGTGGAGGAACCGGCAAAGAGGTGATCGAGATGACACACAGCATATTAAATAACAAGCGGCTGCTGGCCGTGGATGATGAGCCGGATGTGCTCGAGACGCTCAAGGAGCAGCTGGAGGACTATGAGGGCCTCATTCTGGACACGGCCACGGACTACGATACGGGGTATCAACTTCTACGGTCCTGGACGTACGACCTGGTTATTCTGGACATCATGGGGGTGCGGGGGTTTGACCTTTTGAATGCCGCCGTTCACCTGGGATTCCCTACCGTCATGCTTACGGCCCATGCACTATCTCCGGAATCTCTCAAGAAATCTATCGAGATGGGGGCGAGAGCGTTTCTTCCGAAAGAGAAGATGTCCGAGATCACGTCTTTTCTCGAAGATGTCCTTATCCTGGACCTCCAGCCGGGATGGCTCCGGATGTTCGAAAGGCTGGGCTCCTTCTTCAACGCCAAGTTCGGCCACGGCTGGCAGAAGGACGAAAAGGAATTCTGGGACC
Organism: uncultured Desulfobacteraceae bacterium; assembly: GCA_964455075.1. Classification (GTDB taxonomy): domain Bacteria; phylum Desulfobacterota; class DSM-4660; order Desulfatiglandales; family Desulfatiglandaceae; genus CAYVUX01. The sequence goes on from CAYVUX010000005.1 coordinate 10,263, forward strand.
AGGTGAGTTCAGGAAGTTATGAGCCCGTGATTCTCAGGAAGAAATGACCTCTTTGTGGCCTTCTTGTGCCTCTACGCGCTCGCGGTCTATCCAGTAGAGCGTAGCGCCCACCGGTGCAAAGGAAAGGAAGAGTACGTTCAGGAAGGGGATCAGGAAGAGGACTCCGAACCCGAGATGGAACCTTAAGCTGTGCGAGAGGAAGGTCAGCCGCTTCCTGAATGGCACAAGTCTCCGGGCCGGTACCAGGTCTGTGTTGTCCCAGGCCAGAAAAACCGCGGCACCGGCCGAGGAAAAGCCTGCCACGAGAGGTCCCAAAGGTGTCAGCCAGCCGGCAATCATAATGAGCAGGGAGATCAACACGGGCAGAATCGTCCGCGGGATTTCCTGGGCGACCAGATAGGAGAATTGCTTCAGCAAGGTGACCCCGCTTGCCTCGGTTGCGCGGCCCGTGACCTTGATCTCGGTGATCCTGGACAGGAGATCCATGATGATCACGCCGAAGACGAGCTGCGCCAGGAGGTAGGACAGGACGGCCGAAATACCCAACAAGAACAGGGAAAGGATCCACGAAAGGAGATGCCACGACCACGCCACCCACGGACTTTCGGGTCTTGTCCAGGCGATGTTCAAGATTTCCTGGTAGTGTGCAAATACAAAAATTGCTCCAAGTATCGTGAAAAATACTACGATTACAAAGCGTAACACCCCCCAAAAAAGGAGCTTCGGTGTGGCGAGGGCCAACCGGAGCCCCCGCAGATTGTAAGAAATGCCTTGAATGATTCCCATTCATTCTCCCTTTCTACGAAACCTGTAAGAGACGAAACGTTTTCTCAAAATCGGCAATTCGCGGTTGCCCGAGAGATAGTTGTGATAACGGGCGCTCACTTGCCGGCAGCCAGTTGATAGGCGAAACTGGCCTTGATGTTCAGCCGGGTGACCGTTACGGAGCCGGGGAACGGAGGGAAGGGCGCGGCTTCCCGAATGGCCCTCCGGGCTTCCTCGTTGAGAATGAAATGCGGTGATGGATCAAGAATCCGGGTCTCGGTCAGGCGCCCCTCCCTGGTCAGCGTAAAAACAACAAGTACCGTCCCCTCGATCAGTCTGTCCCTGGCTTCCGCAGGATACACCCAGCAGCGAAGGAGCCTCTCCTTGATGATTTTGACGTATGAACTGTACCGCTCGTCTTGCGTATCCAGGGATATGGTATCCTCGGTTACGGTTTCTTTGGGGGGCTCATTGGGACGGGGTCCCGCCAGGTCCGCCCCCTGCAGCGCCCGCTCTTCGCGATCTTGGTCTATGGGAGGTCGAAACAGTTCTACGTGATAGGTTCTCAGGGTCTCGGTCCAGCTGACAGGAAAGGCCCTGTGAAGGCCGGCCAGCACGGTGGCATGAAATACAAGCGAAACCAATAGGCTCAGCCTCATGATGGGAAGCCTGCCGAGCCTGGCGGAGAGGCTATTCAGAGCCGTTTTTTTCGTTTCCCGGCCCATTGACCCACCAGTCCGTCTTCTTGTCGAACCACCAATCGGTACTGTGCGTCTCGAGGATATGATCGACCAGCTCTTTGCCCCTTTGCGTGACTATTCTCTTGACGGCAAAGGAGATCCAATCCCGGGCGTTTGGATTTCCCAAGTCGAGCTGTTCTTTGAGCTCCAGGATCAAATCAAGCTGGTCCGCATCCTTGGCGAGCCGCGCCTCTTTGGTATCGCAGGAATTGAACTCTCTGATAAGCGCGATGATGTCCGCCCCGAACGGCATGGTCCCGACCATGTCCTGTATGGCCCGGTTCTCGTCCACCCGGGTGTACTTCTTGTTCATATAATTGTGATCTCCGGTCCTGGCCTCGGGAAAATCGTGAAACAGGCACATCAAGACCACCCTGCTGCTATCGACCTCTGGATCTTTGGACGCCATGACATAACCGATCACCGCCGTTCGAAAGGAGTGGTCAGCGACGGATTCTCCCCCGGATCCGAGGAACTGATAGCCGGTGCGAGGCGTTCTCTTGAGCATGCCGACTTCGAAAAGGAACTCTGCAAGTCTTCTCATCACCGTACTCATTAGGGATAAGCCACGGAAAAGTCAAGGAGCTTCTCGGCCCGGCCGCTTGATTTATTACCGCAGAGTGTATACTATGAAGGCGAATTCGGGTTGGAGGACGGCCTTTCGCCATGGAAATTCACAGGTATCCGGATCCCGTTCTCAAACGGACTGCAGATCCTGTCACGGAAATGGACAAGGATCTCTTGGATCTGGCCGATCATATGCTGGAGGTGATGTATCGGGCGCCGGGCATTGGATTGGCCGCCAACCAGGTAGGTGTGCTGAAACGGCTCATCGTGTTCGATCTGGAACCGGGCAAGGACAGACGCAGTCCGTGCGTGCTGTTCAATCCCGAGATTGAGCAGAGAGAGGGAGAGATTGTTCAAGAAGAGGCATGCCTTAGCGTGGTGGACTTCTCCGCAGAAGTTGCTCGAAACGCCAGAGTGAGGGTGCGAGGTCTGGACAGGACCGGAAAGATCATTCATGTGGACGCCGAAGACCTCCTCGCGGTTTGCCTCCAGCACGAAATTGATCATTTGGACGGAACGCTCTACATCGATCGGATCAGCAGCCTGAAAAGGGCTCTGTACAAAAAGAGGCTGAAAAGGCGGTTGATGAGCGGATGAGACGACGCCCTTCGTTATGAACAACACCCAACATGGTTTTTTCCCCCAACGGCCCCGCATCCTGTTCATGGGAAGCCCGGATTTCGCGGTTCCCGCCCTCAGAGCGCTGATCGGGCAAGGACACCGGATTGCCGGGGTGGTCACTCAGCCCGACAGACCCAAGGGAAGAGGGAGGCGTCTTACACCAACGCCGGTCAAAGACCTCGCCATGGAAACGGGACTCGAGATCTTCGATCCCGTGGCCGCCTCGGAAGCGCGTTTTTTGGAAAGGATCAGGGATTTGTCGCTCGATCTGGTTGTGGTTGTGGCCTATGGACAGATCCTCAAACGCGATTTCCTGGAGATCCCGGCGTGGGGGGTGCTCAATATTCATGCTTCCCTTTTGCCGAAATACCGTGGCGCTGCACCGATCCAGTGGGCCATCCTGAACGACGAGAAGAAAACCGGTTTAACCGCTATGCAAATGGAGGAGGGCCTTGACAGCGGACCGATCCTTGATCAGGAAGAAGTCCTCATTTTTCCGGAGGAGACGGCCGGACAGCTCCACGATCGGCTGGCCCGGCTGTCCGGGAATTTCCTTGTCAAAACCCTCGAAGAAATGGCGGAAGGGAGGATGTTTTCCAGATCCCAGGAGGATGCCCTGGCATCCTATGCGCCGAAGATCCGTCGGGAAATGGCCTGGATCAAGTGGGAGAGGCCTGCGAGGGAAGTGTCGGCCCTCATACGCGCTATGGATCCATGGCCGGCGGCCCACTCTACTCTCGGCGAAAGGGAGGTGCGGCTCTTTCTTTCCGGGGTGGCGGATGAGAATATCCGAAACGGCGTGCCCGGGCGGATACGAGGTCTGCGAAAAGGGGCCCTCGAGGTGGAGGCCGGGATGGGCACGATCTTTGTTCGGGAGCTGCAGGTAGCGGGGAAACGGAGAATTCCCGCAGAGGAATTCCTGAGAGGCTTTCCGATGGAGAGAGATTCTCGGTTCGGATAGGATTATGGGTGATTCGGTCAAGCCGCTGGATGCTGCGCTCAAAGAACCGCGAGAGAAGGCCGCCCCGGGGACAGGGGCAAAGGATGCGGCTGAGGGGTTCAAAAGCTCTCAGGTGAGGACTTTCGTATGCCTCCTGTTGGTAAGCTGCGTGGTGTTGGTGGGTCTTGCCGCACTTCTCTGGTGGGTCCCGTACGTGGGGCTGGAGAACATTCACCCCGGTTTGCCCTTGGCCTTGGGTATCGTATTCTGCGCTCTCGTGATGTTCGGGTTGGGGGGGGCCCTCACCCTGGTCTTCACCATCATTCGTGGCAGGAATCTCTTCTTCAACAGGAGGATTCGAGGGGTCGTCATTCGGATTCTGTTTCCGCTTCTCGTGGTGGTGGGTAAGTGCTTCGGCATAGGAAAAGAGGAGGTGAAAAAATCCTTTATCGCCATCAACAATCGGCTGGTTCTTGCGGAGGGAGGAAAAGTAAGGCCGGAGAGACTGCTTATTCTGCTCCCCCATTGTCTTCAGAACCATGAATGCGGAGTACGGATCACCGGGGACATTTCCAACTGTAAGGGATGTGGAAGATGCAAAATCAAAGACCTCGTGGCACTCTCAGAGGAGTACGGAGTGCCCATTTCTGTGGCCACGGGAGGGACACTGGCGCGCAAGATCGTGGTGGAAAAGAGGCCCAAGGTCATCATTGCCGTGGCCTGCGACCGCGATCTCACAAGCGGAATACAAGACAGCTATCCAATCCCTGTTTTCGGGATTTTGAACATGAGGCCGTTCGGGCCCTGTTACGACACGGATGTGGACCTGGATCTGGTCAAACAAGGGATCGCGACGTTCCTGAATCGTGGAAGCAACAAGAAGTAGGGATTTGGCGCTGGGAGCGTTAAACCGTTCGGATCCCAGCCCGGGCTCCTTGGAACGCTATCTGAACGCGGCCTTCCTCCGGGTCGCGGGGCTGGATTCGCGCGATCGCGCCTTTGTGGTCCACCTTGCGCAGGGAGTCACACGCTGGAGGATGCGGCTCGACTGGATCATTGCTCAAAACGTTCGGTTCCCCTTTGAACGCATTGAGCCGGCTGTGTTGAATATCCTAAGGCTGGGGCTTTATCAGATCCTTTTCATGGACAGAGTCCCTGATTCCGCTGCCGTCGACGAGGCGGTAAAGCAGGCAAAAGTTGCAGGCCGTTCGCGTTTGGCGGGGTTTGTCAACGGGCTTCTCAGGAACCTCTCTCGAAGCAAAGGACGTTTGTGCCTGCCCGATCGGATCCAGGATCCGGTGCAATATCTCTGTATCACGTATTCTTACCCGGAGTGGCTCGTCCGCCTGTGGCTGGAGGACTTCGGCATGGAGGCATCGGAGCGGCTTCTGGCTGCGGGAAACCGGATGCCGGAACTTGTGCTCAGGGTGAACCGCCTGCGGACGGTCCGGGGGGAAATCCTTGACCGGCTTGCCGACGAAGGGGTGTCGGCCAAGGCCACCTCTTACAGCCCGGAAGGCATCCGTGTCTCCAGGAGCCGGGGTTTTATAGACCAATGGGACGTTTTTCGCCGAGGTTTTGTGCAGGTCCAGGGAGAGGCGGCTCAGGTGTGCTCCCATCTGATCCAACCTTTGCCGGGGGAAAGAATCTTGGATGTCTGCGCAGGTCAGGGGGGGAAAACCACCCACCTCGCGGAACTTGCGGGCGACCGCTCCGACATAACAGCTCTGGATATTCATCCGGAACGACTGGTCCGCCTTCGCAAGGCCTCGGAGCGCCTTGGGGTTCGCATGATACAGGCGGTCGCCGCCGACGTATCCCGGCCGCTCCCGCTACGGGCGGAGGAGGAGTTCGACAAGATCCTGGTTGACGGTCCCTGCTCCGGCCTGGGGCTGTTGTCGAGGCATCCGGACGGGAAATGGGCCAGGCGGAAGGAAGACTTGCTCGATCTCTCCAAACTGCAAGAAGCGATTCTGCACCGGGTCTTTCCCTTCCTGAAGCGGGGTGGGAAACTTCTTTATGTCACGTGCACGATTTCAAAGGTGGAAAACGACGGCGTGGTGAGGGATTTCCTCAAGCGACAGCCTGAGGTCCGACTCATCGACTTGTCGAACCACGTTCCATCCTGGGGCAAGGAACTGATCGACCGGCAGGGCTATTTCAGGGCATTGCCTCATATACACGGTATGGAGGGGTTCTTTGGGGCCCTGTTTACCAAGGAACCTCGGTAAGGCTCCCCCGGCATCCGGGAGCGAACACGAAAACCGCCGGAGACCACGGGAACGGAATATTGATGGAGGAACAGATGGGAAAGATCGCACCTTCGATTTTGTCAGCGGATTTTGCGTGTCTCGGGGAGGAGGTGAGAGCGGTTGATCAAGCAGGCGCGGATTACATCCATGTCGATGTTATGGACGGCCGTTTTGTTCCGAACATCACCATAGGGCCCGTGGTCGTAAAGGCCGTGAGGGGGATTACGGATCTTCCCCTGGATGTTCATCTGATGATCTCCGAACCGGACCTCTACATTGACGAATTTGCCGAAGCCGGAGCGGACATTTTGACGGTCCATGCAGAAACCGTCCATCATCTGCACCGGACAGTTCAGTACATCAAGGGAAGGGGCCTGAAGGCGGGCGTTTCCCTTAATCCGGCCACCCCTCCCGAAGTCCTGGCGTATATCTTGAACCAGGTGGACATGGTTCTCTTGATGACGGTGAACCCCGGCTTCGGGGGCCAGGCCTTTATCCCCGAAGTTGTTCCCAAGATCGAAAAATTGAAGCAGGAGATGGACAGAAGGGGCCTAAGCGCGGAGATCGAAGTGGACGGGGGCATCGGACCTGATACCGTGAGCCTGGTCTCCAAGGCCGGGGCCAATGTGTTTGTGGCGGGATCGGCCATCTTTGGAAGTGAGGATTACTCCCGGACGATTCGCCTGATGAGGGAGCGCATGGCGGTATAGCACCGGTCTGCTGCAATTCGGCTGCAAGATGTTTTTTTGTGCAGTTTCGGCGCCCGGACCGGGCCGATTCGTTTGTCTCCGGTGAAGGTATTTGTTGAAAGGTCCTGTTCGTGCCTTGCTCTGGAACCGTGGGCTTTTTTTTGTTGAATGTCTTCGGCATGGATGACGAGCGCCCCTGCAGGTTCTGCTGCGGGGGAGATGACTGGAGGGAGAGCCGTCTTTTCCCCTGAAGATACACGAAAAATATTGCAGAGTCTTTTTGGGATGGAATAATATGGGACACGAATCGTCGCGTAGGGGGTCTTGGGCAAGGCCGTTTGCCGGGGGCATATCGGGGTCCAAATGACGACGGTACTGACGTGGTTCTT
>CAYVUX010000005.1:17235-22156 GCA_964455075.1 uncultured Desulfobacteraceae bacterium
TTGTGGCCCTGGTGGGGATCTGGATCATTGCCACATGGTGGTTGACACCTTTCATAAGCCGTCCTCACGGAGTGGCGCGGGTCACAGGAAGGTGCGGGGACACCATGGAGATCCGAATCTCTTTCGAAGAGGGCCGGGTTGCAGACGCCTCTTCATGGACCAATGGGTGTGTGCACAGCCTGAATTCCGTGTATGCCGCTGCGGATCTTGCCAAGGGAAGGACCCCGGATGAACTCCTTCTGGTCGATGAGGTCATGATCCGCGACGCCGTTGGAGGGCTCCCGGGCTCTCACATGCACTGTGCCCGCCTTGCAGAGGAGACCCTGCAGGCGGCCCTGCATGACTACATGATGAATCGAAGGGACTAGGAGGCGGTAGTCCGGGAGCGTCCCGGCGCCCATCCGGAATTATCCGGGCGATTGTGAGCCTTCGATTGAGGAGTGAGCCGTGCGTAAACATACTCGGAGTTCTGCGTTATTATGCTGATGAATGCCAAAGACCTGGTGCGGGAGGTGCAGGAGCAGCCCTGGGCAAAAGAGCTCTCCCTGGGAGAGGATGACTGGATCCATGTTATGGAGTGGATAGAGCGAAATGTGTTATCCGCATTCCTCGGTCAGGTCTCTCAACAGGTGGATGAAATTGTGGAGATTGACCCGGATCTCAAGGAGCAGAAGATCCTTGAGAAATCGATGCAGTACATGGTGGAATTCCTGGGCGCACGGTCCGCTTCGGTCAGGATCTATGATCCCCAGACCGAACAAATGCTCTCTTACGGTTCTTATCCATCAAAAGAAGAAACCCGCCCCACGTTCATCCCGTTGGAGGGCAGTATTGCCGGGGAAGTGGTCAAGAGCGGCCGGCCCGTTGTGGTTCCCAATATCCTCAAAGAAGAGCGGTATTTGGACAAGGAGGTAGCCTTCAAGAGAGGGCTTCATTCCCTTGTGGCTGTACCCCTTGAAATCCCGAGGTTTTTCCCCAGAGAGCGGAACACGGTAGGTGTAATACAAATTTACTACAAGAAGAAGGATAGGGTTTTCACAGCCATCGAGACCCAGATCGCCAACCTTATGAGCAGGCGGCTCAGCTACGTGATTGCCCGCAAGCGAATCCTCACCCTGTTTCGAACAAATGAGAAGAAGGACGCCATTGTACAGCATATTTTCCGAACTGTGGGCAGCCGGGGCGGGGTTCGCGTAAAAGAAATTTTTGACCGGGTCATGCCGGAGCTTACCGATATCGTATATTTGCAGAGTTGCGCCCTGTTTTCGGTGTCTCAGGATCTCACAGACATGATCCTCATGGCGGGGTATCCAGAGGCCGGGTATCATAGCATCGGGCAAAGTTTTCCGGTCTCCTCGGAGCCGGCTTTTGAGATCATTCTGGGGCTCAAGGACTATACAGGTCCTTCCATCTATGAAGTAGTCGCGCCCTCCTACCTCCTGGTGGTGGATCCCCGGAAAAGCGAACTGATCTCTGAGAACCTCAGAAGTTTTGCCGAGCATTACAACATCAACTCCATCCTGTTCATACCGCTTTTCGTTGATGACGAGGTCAGGTATCTGCTCACGTTCGATGCCATTGAACATCGGAAGCGATACCGGCAAGATGAGATCGACATTCTGCTCTTCCTCGGGCGGGAATTGATGAAGGCCCAGAAGATGGAGAGGCTTGACGAAGCCCTTCATGATTTCAAGAACCCGGCCATTGCTACCGCGGGATTTGCGCGAAGACTCAAGGACCTGGTGGAGAAGGACTCATGCGAATCCAGGGATCAGATCCTGCGATACGCCGATATCCTGCTCGAAGAGACGAACCGGCTGCAGGAATTGGCCCTGAGCATCTATCAGGTAGGCAGCGAACAAGTGGTGAACTTCACGGACATCCTGAGGCGGCGATTTGAGATCAACAAGGAGGCCATTAAGGAACAACTTAAACAGAATGTGGAACTCGTAGAGGGCCCCTTTGATCCCCGGCTTTTTGTTCGATGCTACTCGCTCCATCTGGAGCGCATTTTTGACAACCTTTTGAATAACGCCACAAAAGCGATCCCTCTGAGAGGGGGCGTGCTCAGCATTAGAACCCGGGCGGAGGGGAATTGGGCTTGTGCGGAGATAAGCAACACGGGCCGGATCGCTGATCAAGACAGGGATAGAATCCTGGGAGGCGAAGGGGAGGGCCGAGGCCTTTACATCACCCAGAGAATTATTCGCCTGCTCAAAGGGAGGATAGACCTGGAAGGGGATGAAGATATGACTACCTTTGTGGTATGCATTCCCCTTTATCGCGATACTGAAAACGACAAGGCCGGTTCGCAGTGATAGGAGGCATGCAGGATCGTTCCGTTTCTTCTACAGGGAGAGACAGGTGACAAGTGCTTCGTTTCGGTCGAAGCCGGCGAGGGAGAAGCTGAAATCTGAGCATCCCCTGGAGATCGGGCAAAAGAGGCGTGGTTTTCAAAGGCCTCGGGGAGTATCCGCCGGGTTGGGGGATGAAAAGAGAAGACGGAAAGGAGCAAGGATTTGGAAACGATCAAAATCATGCCTTGCCTTGACATGAAAGAGGGCAGGGTGGTCAAAGGCGTCCATTTTGTGGATTTGAAGGATGCAGGCGACCCGGTTGAGAATGCCGCGTTTTATCAAAAAGAAGGCGCGGATGAACTGGCCATGTTGGATATCGCAGCTACTCTGGAAAACCGGAAAACCAGGATTCAGTGGGTGGAGAAGGTTTCCTCGGTGATTGATATTCCGTTGACTGTGGGAGGCGGCATCGGAAGCCTTGAAGACATAGAAATGGTGCTGAATGCCGGCGCCTCCAAGATCTCCATGAACAGTGCCGCTGTAGCCGACGCTGAGCTTGTGAGGAAGGCGGCGGAAAAATATGGAAAGGATCGAGTCACGATTGCGGTGGACGCCCGAAGGAACCGGGAAATGCCTTCCGGCTTTGAACTGGTAGTCTCGGGCGGAACAAAACCCATCGGGCGGGATGCTGTTGAATGGGCCAAGACGTGCCAGGAACTGGGTGCGGCCGTGATTCTTCCCACGAGCATGGACGGGGACGGCACTCAGACCGGGTATGACATCGAGTTTACGAGTGCCGTCTCCAAAGCCGTAGATCTTCCTGTCGTGGCCTCCGGCGGGGCCGGGACTCTGGAGCACTTTTACGAAGGTGTCGTAAAGGGGGGCGCCACGATTTTGCTGGCTGCCTCCGTCTTCCATTATCGAATCCTGCGAATCCGGGAAGTGAAAGAGTACCTCAGGGAAAAAGGGTTGAAGGCCGTTTTATGACCATGCCGGAAAGGGATTTTGCGGGTAGACGATGCTGGAGCACAGAGCCGTGAACAAAGACCGTGAAACACTGGACCCCGCTGAGCTCGCCTTTGATATCGACGGAGTTTTTGCGGATACCTTCCGGGCGTTTATCAGGACGGCGAGAAGGGAATACGGGATCCTGCTGGAATATGACGAGATCACAGAGTACGATTTTTGGAACCTCCTGGATATCGACGAGAAGATCTGTGAGGAGATTGTCAAGAGAATCCTTGATGATCCGCTTGAGATGGGCATTGTTCCTGTTGAGGGAGCCGTGGAAGTGCTCACCCGGCTCAGCTTCCTGAACCGTGTCCTCTTTGTGACGGCGAGGTCGGAAGAAGAGGCGATCAGGGCGTGGATTGCCCACCACATGCCCCACGGGGATATGAGTGCGATTCAGCTTGTGGCAACGGGGGCCCATGAAGAAAAGCTCCCCGCCCTTAGGGCGCACGGCATTCGCTATTTCGTGGAAGATCGGCTGGAAACCTGCTATCTTCTGCACCGGGAATCGGTGGATCCGATTGTGTTTGAGCAACCTTGGAACAGAAAGCCCCACCCGTTCCACAGGGTCAGGACTTGGGAGGAGATTGCGGCCTTGATCCATTGGGAGCCTCAGGAGAGACTGGAGCTCGCCGGTTCCCGGGTCAAGACATAGACAGGAGGATTGCTATGCCTACGTATGAATTCTTGTGTGAGAAATGCGGGAAGCCTTTCAGCCTTATCATGTCCATTTCGGAATACGAGAGGAAGAAGATCCGGTGCCCGAAGTGTAAGAGCACCCGGGTGAAGCAGCAGATCACGTCGTTTCAGGCGGTGACTTCCAAGAAAAGCTAGGGGGCGCCCATCCGCAAATTTTTTTGGGCACTTGGGTGTATCCGATTCAGGAATGCCTCAGAGTTCGGCGTGGTTTCCCCGACGAAACGGATCTTCCGGCGCGGGGGAGGGACTTTTCGATCGGGGTTTTCCCCTGCGTTTTTCCTCCCGATCCTGCGTTGACATTGGACCCCATATTGATTACACAAGGGAAGCCTTGGAGCCCCCGGTCCCGCCGCGAGCGTCGTCTTTCGGGGCTCCACGGAGGAAAATATGCAAGAGGAGGTCAATCAAGATGAAATGTCCGAATTGCGGACAGGAAATTCCGGGGCGACCGTGTCCGGACTGTGGCATGACCTGCCCGGAGACCGCCAGCTACTGTATGGCCTGCGGCACGTTTTTGGTGCAGGATGAGGCCGACACCTCTCAAGACGATGACGCTGTCGGTTTTGAAGACCGTGAATTGTGTCCGGACGGAACATGCACGGGAATCATTATCGCCGGCAAATGCACGGAGTGCGGGAAACGGCCCGAAGAAGTAGCCGAGCAGGCATAGCGATGTATTGAAGCATGTCAGTCAATCCTTGACGCCGCCGGATCCCTTCGTTCTCCGTCCTTGCCGCGCACTTTCTCCGGGCGCTCCAGCCAGACGCTTTTCAGTCGGCCAGCGGCTACATTGGGTCGGACCTGATGTCTTGGCTCCGGCCGCTTCAGGCAACGCGGAAGAGAACCGCATTTTGGCTCACGCTAAGGGCTCACTCAAAAATAAATTCACAGAATTGACGCTCAGATTTGGGTCG
>CAYVUX010000006.1:0-20769 GCA_964455075.1 uncultured Desulfobacteraceae bacterium
GCCTCGGGAGCGAACGGCGTCAAGGCGACCACCACCATGTACCCGCCGATAATCAGGTAATGCACGGGCCAGCCCTTGAGGATTCGAAAGAGGCCTATCACAATGGCCACCCCGACGGAAAGCGCCACCGTAACCCGCAACCCCAATGCGTAGGCCCCCAGGGAATCCGGAGCCGGATCAATGAATTTCCCCTGGGCGGCCACTTTGGACGCCTCTCTGGTGACGGCGATCAGCGCCGGTTCCGCAACCGTCGTGGAAAAACCCAGTCCAAACCCGAAGAGCAGCAGGAGAAAGAGGCTCCCCCTGTTGGCGAAGGCTTCCGCCATGGCCTCTCCAATGGGGAAAAGCCCCATCTCCAGGCCCAGGACAAAAAGAGCCAGTCCCAAAATCACGAGGAGCAGCCCGAGCAGGATTTCCAGTAGCTCCGGGAACGGCTGTTGCAGCACCGCCGCCTGAAACACGACGATCACCAGAACGATGGGTGCAATATTACGGCAGGCGCCAAGGAGGTTCAGCCCGAACCTCTTCAACGGATTGGTCAAGTGCTCGATGAATTCCGTCTGCTTGCCCATAGCGAAGCAGCCTTCCCGCGACCGCAAAGATGTCCGTTGGGCGAAGGTCCGTCGCCCCAACAAAGACTCCATGAGGCGACCCGAGGCGTTGGTCGTCAAATATCCGCCAACGCCTTGAGCCGCGGCATCTGTGAAATCCTGAACGGACGAAGAAACTCGAGTCCCGAAATTAGGGCAGCGGCATCAGCGAGATGGTGAACGGCACCTCACCCTTCCCCGCCATCCAATCAACGATCCCGCGGCCGTCGCCAAGCCCCACGAAACCCTCTAGGATTTCCGTCCCCTTGGTGAAGGCGGAAACCCAGCTCACCAAGATGGGGTTGTCTCCGATCCCCACCAAGTAGCCCTTGGCCTGGAAACTCCCCAGGAGCGGAATGGACACGACCCCGTTAAAAAAACCGTTCATGGTAGGACTTGTCAGGTCCAGTGGCGGATCCACCACGTTCATCTGTCCCGTCATCGTACCCACCTTGGCGGAGCCCAAGAGGATGTCGGCTTCGAAGCCAAACCCGGTAATTCCGAAAGGCGGAGTCCCCAACGGTGTCATGGCGGTGATCTTCTGCACCAGGGCGACATCATAGACACCCGGCCCGCCGCCTGCCCCGGCCAGGCCCGGAACAAGGAAAAGGAGGGAAAAAACAGCGGCAACCAATAAAACGTTCAGTTTCTTTTTCATTCAAGCCTCCTCAGGATCCTTAAGAGTGGATTAATGATCGAGTCGTGCTCCCGCCTCTTCGTCACCTCCTTCCCTCATGGCGGTCCGAACCCCGTCGCGCCACAGTCCGGGATTCCTGCCGGGACGGTTCGGCTTAAAGCCTCCGGCCCGGCGGCATACTTCCGTCGCAGAGTAGTGTACCACCAAGCTGTGCGAAAATCTCCAAACCCATGACCGCGGGATGACGCAATGCCCGGAAAGCAATGCTCTCTTCCGGCCCGGTGTATAGGAAACAGGTTTCACTCCATTATACGGGTTTGGCCCCAGAGGCTCAAAAGATTTTGTCGGACTCCGGGGGTTTTAGGCCATTTTCAGAGTGGTACCGCCCGGGGCATCCAAGATGCCCCGGAAGCGGCCCTGGGTTCCTCCGGAAAATGAGGCTTCTTGGGGTTGACAGACCCTAACCCCTGATATATTATCAATCGACCGTTCGTTTGAAAAACTGGAGTTTTCATGGCCCGTCCGAGAAATCCGGAGAAGAGCGTAGAAATCGAGGAAGTAATTGCCAGGCTTTTCGCCTACAGGGGATACCAAGCCACTTCCATGCGCGAAATCGCCCGGGAACTGGGAATGAACCCATCCTCGCTTTATCACTATTTCTCGAGCAAGGAAGAGATCCTCTTCAAGCTCATGAACGAGGCCATGGGCGCGGCTCTCGTTACGCTCGATGCCATCTGCCGGGAACCCCTTCCCCCCAGGGAGCGGTTGGAAAAAGTCTTGAACTTTTACATTCGGTACTACGCCGGGGACCAGGAACGCCTGGTTTTGCTCGTTAACGAGATGAACTCCCTCACAGAGGAGCACCGCCTGCTCCTCGCCGAAAAGCAGAGGAAGTACGTGACCCTCATTTCCTCGATTCTCGAAGAGCTGTCCGGTTGGGGGGAACTCAAGGACTTGGACGCCACGATAGCCGCCTTTGCCTTCTTCGGAATGGTCCACTACACGATCAAGTGGTACCATAGGGACGGTCCCGTAGATCTGGACCGGCTTGCACAAAATTTTGTGGAAATCTTTACCGGCGGCGTGCTGGCGGGTCCCGGTACGGACGCAAATTGAGAAGCAAAGGACCGTCCGGAAACAGCTCACGGAACCGGGAACGGTTCCCAAGCTCTCCCGCAGCGGGCGGGACCGGGAAAAATACAGATCGAAAATTCGGGCGATTGAAATGGTACCTGAACGGGAATATTTCTGGCAGATTGCGAGCCCCGGACTCTTCTATATCCTTGCAGCCCTGGCTGTGGGACTCTTTCTCCTGGGCGTCTGGCGGCGTGTAGCCGTATGGTCCCGGGGGGTTAAATCCCGCGATGTGGGTTCTGTACGCGAGGCATTTTTCCGGCTCCTCGTTGACGGGGTCCTGGGCCGGCGAATTTTCAAAGCGGACAGGGCCGCCGGGCTCATGCATCTTTTGATCTTCTGGGGTTTTCTCGCCCTTTTTGCGGGAACCCTGCTCCTGGCCGTAGACCACTACATCGCCCCGTTTCTTACCGGCAGTGTCTACCTTGTATATTCTGCCTGCCTGGAGCTCGCAGGACTCATGGTCGTAATCGGCCTCCTCTGGGCGCTTGTCCGGAGGTACGTCCAGCGGGTTCCGCGTCTTGAGAGAAGAGCCGAAGACCTCCTGGTGGTCCTTTGGCTCCTTGCTGCGGCGTTTTCAGGGTTTCTCGTGGAAGGGGCACGCCTCTCACTTCAGAACCCGGCCTGGTCCGGGTGGTCCTTCGCCGGAAGGTGGGCGGGGGTTCTCCTTTTTTCCCCTTCGGCCCTCTATCCGGTTCTTTGGTGGATACACGCTCTTTTGAGTCTGGGGCTTATCGCCACTTTTCCCTATACCAAGCTCTTTCATGCACTGGCCGCACCCGTCAGCATAGCCCTCAAAGATCAACCCCTTTTGGCTGTGCCCGCAGACGCCGGAGATTCGGAGTCCCAAAGCTACTCCTTTCGAGAAATGGCCTTTATGGATGCCTGTACGCGTTGCGGCCTTTGCGTGGAGGTCTGCCCGTCCGCTGGAGCAGGGGAGCCGTTTAAGCCCCGGGATTTCATCCTTTGGGCGAGGGAAAACCTCAGGAAACGCCGGGATCCTCTCAAGCGGTTTGTTCCCGGAGGAATGCGCGCAGACAAGGAAATCCTCTCCGTGTCCGGGTTTGATGCCGAACGAATCTGGCACTGCACCACCTGCCGGGCGTGTCTCGAGGTCTGCCCGGTGTACGTGGCCACGCCCGACGCCATGAGGGTCGAACGTGCCAAGGTGGTGGAGGAAGGAGTCCGGGTGCCGGCATCCATAACCGGGACCCTGGAAAAGCTTTTCAAGTACAACAATCCCTGGGAGGCCTCAAAGAAAAGGCGAACGGCATGGTCGGAGGGGCTGGAGATCCCCGAATTCGCAAAGAATAAGCAGGCCGAGGGACTTTGTTATTTCGTGGGCTGCACTACGAGCCTGGAAACCAGGGCCCAGGGTCTTGCCAGGGCTTTCTCCCGGATCCTCGCTCAGGCGGGCGCCCCCTTCGGCACCCTGGGCAAAAAGGAGCCCTGCTGCGGAGACATTGCCCGCCGGCTGGGAGAAGCCGGCCTCTATGAAGAACAGATGGAGGACTGCCTCAAGCTTTTCCGAACGCGCGGAATCTCAGACGTGGTGACATCTTCGCCCCATTGCTATCATACCTTCAGAAACGACTACCCGGCTTTCCGTTCCCGACAATCCGAGAAACACCGTGTGGACATCCGTGTCCGGCACTACAGCCAGGTTCTGTGGGATTTCGTCCGCTCCGGCGCGATCCGCCCTGACAAAACCTTGTCTCTCACCGCCACGTACCACGATCCATGCTACCTGGGCCGATACAATGGGATCTACGACGCGCCGAGGGAGGTCCTCCGCGCCGTTCCCGGACTTCGGCTCGTGGAAATGCCTCACTCGGGCCCCAACAGCCTGTGCTGCGGGGGCGGAGGAGGCCGCATGTGGCAGGAGGACCTGGACGCCGACCAGAAGATGAGCGAAATCCGAATCCGGGAAGCGGCGGCCACAGGGGCGGAAGTGTTGATCACGGCCTGTCCTCTCTGTCTGATCATGCTGGAGGATGCCCGAAAGACGGCCGGGTTCGAAGACACGTTGAAGGTCCTGGACCTCAACGAGCTGTTGCTCCAAGCGCTGGGGTTGGAGAATGGAGAAAACGCATGAGGCAGAAGGATTGTGAACGCGAACGGAGATTGAACGGCAGCCCTTGGAGCTCCAGCAGGCAAAATCCGGCATGAAGGCTGTCTGGTAAACCCGGTGCAAAAACACATGCGAGGAGGAAATAAACGATGAACGTGGTGGTTTGTGTGAAGCAGGTCCCGGAAGTTGCCGAGGCCGAACTGAAGGTGGAAAAGGACGGCCGAGACATAGACCGAGAGGACCTGGTCATGGATATCAACGAATGGGACAAGTACGCCGTGGAAGAGGCCGTCCGAATCAAAGAATCCACGGGAGGAACGGTGACCGTGGTGACCGTTGGTGACGAAGACTCCGAAGACGTGCTCCGAAGAGCACTGGCTATGGGGGCCGATGAGGCTGTGCTTATTGACGAGGAAGGCTTTGAAGGCTCTGATGCGGCAGGGATTGCCCGGGGGCTCCACGCAGCCATCGAAGACCTGCCCTTTGACCTTTTGCTAACCGGCGCCCAGAGTTCGGACGACGGCTGGGGGCAGGTCGGGGTTTTCTTGGCCGAAGCCTTCGAGCTGCCGTACGCCTCGCTGGTGGTAGGGATTGAGTTGGCAGACAACCAGGCGTTCGTGCTTCGCGAACTGGAGGCAAACACCCAGGAAAAAGTGGAACTTCCGCTCCCCGGAGTCATCACCGTCCAGACCGGGATCAACGTGCCAAGATACGTCTCTATCATGGGGATTCGAAAGGTCCGCAAGATCGAGATCCAGGAAACCGATGCCGAGGATCTCGGCCTGTCCGACGAACAAATCGGCGAGGCGGCCTCGAGCATCGCCTCCGTGACGCTCAAGACGCCCCCCCTTGGAGGCGGAGCGGAGATTCTAGAGGGGTCTCTGAATGAAATCTGTGAGAAAGCGGCCCGGATCATTCGGGACAAAGGAGGTCTGGGATAAATGGAAGAGATTCTGATCCTGGCGGAACACCGGAAAGGCGAGCTGAGGGAGGTAACCCTTGAGATGGAGGCCCTTGCGCGACGGCTGGGGGCGGAGAACGATTGCGCGGTCACGACCCTTCTCCTGGGGCACGAAACAGGCCCGCTGGTCAACGACTTGAGAGGAAGAAGCCCCAAACTGCTGGTCATGGAAAGCCCGGACCTTCAGCACTACAGCGCGCCGGCCTACCTGGCGGCCCTTTCCGGGATCATGGAGGAGAGAAACCCGGCCCTCACGCTTATTGCGCACACGTCCCAGGGCATGGATCTGGCGCCCGCCCTTGCCGCCCGGCTTTCGCTCCCTCTCGTGACAGACTGTGTGGATCTATCATTTGATGACCAGAGCCTCGCCGTCCTGCGGGAGATCTACGGCGGAAAGATCCACGAGCACCTGGCCTTGAAACCCGCCGATCGCATCGTCGCCACCATTCGGCCCGGCTCGACTCCCCCGGACGAGGCGGCTTCCGAGGAAACCTCCATAGAAGAAATCCCCTGTCCGGACTTCTCGGACCTCAAAGGACGGCGTTTCCTGGAGTACCTCTTCCCGGAGCTGGAGGATGTGGACATAGGCTCGGCGGAAATCCTTGTGTCCGTAGGCCGCGGGATCGGGAAGCCGGAAAATCTCCCCGTGGTTGAGGAATTCTCAGAGATGATCGGGGCGACCCTTTCCTGCTCTCGGCCCGTGGCCGACAGCGGTTGGCTTCCCAAGAGCCGGCAGGTGGGGACATCCGGGAAAACCGTGAAGCCCAAAATATACCTGGCCTTGGGCATCAGCGGGGCTTTTCAGCACCAGGCCGGAATGAAAGGAGCGGGCACCATCATCGCCGTGAACAAGGACCCAAAGGCGCCCATATTCAATGTGGCCCACTACGGCATCGTGGCGGACTTGTTTCAAATTCTGCCGATGCTCAAAGAGCAATTTGCAAAGTAGCGGTCAGCCTGCAGTCCGGGATGGATCCCGGCAGAGATCTCTTGCAGTTCGGATGTTCGCGGGATTGCGCAGGTTCAATGGGGCCGAGGAATTGCACATCCCTCCCGTTGGGGGCAAGAGGCGGTAGCGGACATTGACATAAAAACGGCAACCATCGCCTGTTTCCGGGCGGAAACAAACCGGCTGAAGGGATTTTCCATGGATTTTTCGTTGAGCAAGGAACAGAAGGACATCGTAAAGGCAGCCCGGGAGTTTGCACTCGGAGAGTTTCCCGACCGGGCCCGGGAATTCGACAGGGAAGAGACTTTTGACCTGGAGATCTGGAGAAAGGCCTGCGACCTGGGGTTTGTAGGCGTATTTATCAACGAGGACTACGGCGGAGCCGGCATGGGCTTTCTGGAGCACTGCCTGATTACAGAGGAATTCTGGGCCGTAGACCCCGGAATCGGGCAGGCCGTCCTATCCACGACATTCGGTTCCGAACTCCTCGGGCTTTTCGGCTCGGAGGCCCAAAAAGGGCTTGTGCTCCCGGAGCTGACCGCGGGCGAGGCTATGCTGGCCACGGCCATCACCGAGCCGGATGCAGGAAGCGACGTCACATCCGCGACCACCACCGCCGTGCGGCAGGAAGACGACTGGGTGATCAACGGCTCCAAGGCCTTCATCACCAACGGGACCCTGGCGAAATTCGCCCTGGTTTTCTGCCTCACGGATCCCGAAAATCCCTCCCGGCACGATCGGCACAGCTTCATCCTGGTTCCCACGGACACGCCCGGATTTCAAGCCGCCAAGATCCGCGGGAAACTCGGCATACGAGCCTCGGACACGGCCGAGCTCAGCTTCTCCGACATCAGGGTCCCCGCCCATCATCTCGTGGGCAAGCAAGGGGAAGGCTTCCATGAGCTCATGGCGTTTTTCAATCGCACGCGGCTCCATATCTGCGCACAGGCCGTGGGCCTGGCCAGGGCGGCCCTGGAGGAATCCGTGCGGCACACCAAGGCCAGGCATCAGTTCGGAATGCCGCTTTCGTCCTTCCAGGCGACCCAATTCAAGATTGCGGAGATGGCCACCCACATTCGGGCGGCCCGCAACCTTTACTACGAGGCGGCCTGGCTCGTGGACCAGGGCAAAGTCGATCATGCCCTGATCGCCATGGCCAAGTGGTTTTCAGGCCAAATGGCGGTTCGCAGTGCCGACGAAGCGCTCCAGATGCACGGGGCCTACGGCTATATCGACGAATACAGAGTCCAGCGTCTCTATCGTGACGCCAAAATCCTGGAAATTTATGAAGGAACCAAGGAGATGGAAAAGACCATCGTCTCAAGGGCGGTTTTGGGCTGATTCCCATCCATAAACCGAGTTTCCTTTTCCAACCGGGACGGAGTCTTTTCGGAATTCGAAACCCCGGGGCGCCCGAAAGATGCCTGTAGCCGGGCACGGGCCAGGAGGCTGCCGGCGGACCTGTCGCAGACTGCAACGTTCGTCGACGGGAATTTTCCTTGCCAACCCGGGGCATTCTGCTACATTGATTAGACCCGGGTCCGGCGTTGTGCCGACCGCGGCCGAATCGCGGGGTTCCCGTGACAAGTGAACATGAGACCTTTGAAAAATGTTCACTTTTGTTCAAGGTCAAGGAAAGCGAAGATTTCAACCGCAGGAATATTCTAAATATTTCGAGGATTGAAATCTGAGCATGACGCAGAGATTGGGCAAAAGGGGGCGTTTTGCAAAGGTCTCAATACCTAAACAAGGAGGGTCCATTGCACGCCCTGAAAGAACGAGAAATCGCGGCGTTGGCCGACTTTGCCATTGAAACCATCCGCAGCTCAGGAGAGGAGGCCCGGGCCTTCTATGGAAAAGGCAAGCGCACCATGGGCTTTGATGAAGGACTGGTGACAGAGGCGGAGCTGCGGCTCATGGAAGCTTTTGGGAAAGAACTCAAGAGCCGCTTTCCTGAACATCTCCTCTATCAGGACCTGGAAAGGGATGCCGAATACACCCACGAGGAGAAGCGCTACGTGTGGATCTACGACCCCATTGACGGGGTGGCCAACTTCCAGGCCGGCATCCCCCTCTGGGGAAGCTCCGTAGCCGTGCTCGAGAATTTCTGGCCCGTATTTGGAGTCTTCTATATGCCTGTGACCGGGGACCTTTTCTATGCCCAGGCCGGGGGGAACGCCTATTTGGGGGATCAAAAAATTCACGTGCTCGAAGACGATGATATCGACGACGAAAGCGTTCTTTTCACCTACTCCCGGTTTCATCGGGACTTCCGGACGCAGTTTCCGGGCAAGATCCGCAATCTCGGGTCAACTGCAGCCCACATCTGTTATGTGGCCCGCGGCCGCGCCGAGGCGGCCTTGATCAACAACGAGTCGTACCGGGGACTCGCGGCGGCCCGGGTGATTATCGAGTCCGCCGGTGGAAGGATTTACGACACGGACGGCCAGGAGATCTTTCTCAATTCCTACCTGGAGGGGGAAAGAATCCGTGACCGCCTCCTCGTTTGCGCCCCCGGCTTCTGCCGGCAGGTTATGGATTTCCTGGAGCCTGTCTAGCCTCCACTCATTCCGACTTCGGCTTGGTCTTCCGGCTCTCCGAACGATTCGATCCGGATGCCTGTGTCCCCCGGCCCGTTGACTGTGTGCCGGGGTTCACACACCACTTTTTCAGGACTCTCGATGCATTTCGAGCCCCACTTTCAATGCGCAAGCACTTCAAGGATATACATGCTCAAAACCATTTTCCTTGCATTATGCTAGAGTTTTGTTAAATTACCGCATACAGATGACACATTTCCAATCCACGGGCTTCCGTCCAGGGCAAATTTCCCGAATAGACCGTCCTTTGTGGACAGGCTAGGGGCTCCTCCCTGGCAGAAACAACTTCCCCTGTTTCCTGGATGCAACAGGCACGGGAAGAACCGTCTAATGGAGCACCCGTAACATGAAAAGAATCGTCAAGATGCGACAGATGTCCGACAACCAAAAAGGTGTGATCAAGAGAGTCTCGGCCACCGGCGAGATGGGAAGGAGAATCCGGGAAATGGGCCTGGTTCCCGAGACTCCGATTCAAATCCAGGGCAGGGCGCCTCTCAGGGATCCCGTTGCGATCAAGATTCGCGATTTCATACTGACACTTCGAAACAGCGAGGCCGACAGCATCCTGGTAGAGGTGGATGTCCCCCGGGAAAACGGGCGCGACTTATGAAAAAAGGGCTCACCATCGCACTGGCGGGGAATCCCAACGCGGGGAAGACCACCGTATTCAACGCGATAACCGGGGCGAGGCAGCAAATCGCCAACTATCCCGGCGTGACGGTGGAAAAGAAAATGGGACGCGTTACGCATAAGGGACGGGACATTGAGGTGGTGGACCTGCCCGGCACCTATTCCCTTACGGCATACTCTCTTGAGGAAATCGTGGCCCGAAACTTTCTGGTGGACGAAAGACCGGATCTTGTGGTGGACATCGTGGATGCCTCCAACCTGGACCGGAACCTTTACCTGGCCGTTCAACTCATGGAACTTGGAGCGCCCCTCATCATTGCTCTGAATATGACCGACGTTGCGGAATCGCGAGGGATCGTGGTGGATCCCGAAACCCTTTCCGAGTTGCTCGGAGTGCCCGTCGTTCCCATGGTAGCGCGGGCGCACAAAGGGATCGACCGGCTGCTTGACCGGGTGGTGGAGATGGAGGAAGGGCAGAAGTCCTGGAACCCTGCTCAAATCTCCTATGGTCTGGATATCGACCGAAGCCTTGACGAGATTCAGTCCCTTATTGAGGCATCCGAAATATACGATCGCAAGTACCCGCCCAGGTGGCGCGCCCTTAAGTGTCTGGAGGGAGACAAGCAAATCCTGAGCCTTCTTAGCCGCGATCCGGCGATTGGGCCGAAAATCGGGGCCATCTGCCAAGCCACATTCAAGCACTCCATGGACACGCTCGAAGAGGAACCCGAAGGGGTGATCGCAGACCACCGTTATGGGTTTATCACAGGCGTTACCAAGAAAGCGGTCAAGAGAAAGATCGAACTCCGGTTAAACCTCTCCGACAAGATCGACAAATGGCTCACAAACCGGATACTCGGTCCGCTATTCATGATCGCCATTCTCTACGGAATGTATGAGTTCACCTTCTGGGCGAGCGAAACGCCCTTGGATTGGCTGGAGGTGTTCTTCGACAAGCTCAAATGGCTGATTGCTCTTGTGCTGCCGGAAGGAGACTTTCGCTCCCTCCTGATCTCCGGTGTTGTCGACGGAGTGGGCGGGGTGCTTGGCTTCGTCCCCCTGATCCTCACCATGTTCTTTGCCATTGCGGTCATGGAAGACTCCGGTTACATGGCGCGAGTGGCCTACATGCTCGACCGGATACTCAGGTGGTTTGGCCTGCACGGCAATTCGGTTATGGCTCTCGTGGTCAGCGGCGGTATCTCGGGTGGCTGTGCCGTACCCGGGGTGATGGCAACGAGAACCTTGCGGGATCCCAAGGAGCGTGTGGCCACGCTTCTGGTGGTCCCTTTCATGAACTGCGGCGCCAAACTCCCCGTATACGCCGTACTCATCGGCGCCTTTTTCTTTCACCACCGGGCCCGGATGCTTTTCATCCTCACGATTCTGTCCTGGTTTTTCGCCCTATTTGCCGCCAAGATCATTCGTTCCACAGTACTGCGAGGTCCCAAGACGCCTTTTGTGATGGAGCTTCCCCCTTATCGGTTGCCGACCCTGGGAGGGCTCCTCATCCACACCTGGGAAAGAACGTGGCAGTACATCAAAAAGGCCGGGACCGTCATCCTTGCATTTTCCGTGATTCTCTGGGTTATGATGACCTATCCGGGCCTCTCCAAGGATCGGGTCGAGACCTTTGAAGAGAGCCGCCATGCCGCCATCGAGGGATTCCTCACTTCGCCGGGGGTTGCGGATTGGGTGCACGACAGGGAAGGCCTTAGGAACCTGAACGAGATGTTTTTGACTTTCTGCGGAACAGGGGAGAAACCCGGAGCCCAAGCTCTTTCGAGCAACGAACCGAAATCCCTGGCCGCTCTGGCGCAAGCGGCCTGTACGATAGAAACGGGAAAGGAGATCCCGCGGGAAATGTCGGCCGGACTGCAGGGCGTCGCAGAGCAGTATATCACCTACAGGAACACTGCCAGACGTATCGAATATCATTACCAGCAGGTCGCCCTCAAGGCCACCATTGCCGGCTGGCTCGGAGAAAAGCTGGAAGTCCTTACCGCACCACTGGGATTCGACTACCGGGTCAACATCGCGCTTGTCGGGGGATTTGCCGCAAAAGAGGTGGTCGTATCCACCTTGGGAACGGCCTACTCGCTGGGAGAACTGGAGCCGGAGCAGTCGGGTTCCCTCTCCGAACGGCTGAGAAAAAGTCCTGAGTGGAACCCCTTGCTGGCTTTCACCTTACTCATTTTCACGATGCTTTATGTTCCCTGTTTCGTGACGGTTATCAGTATCGCGAGAGAAAGCTCCTGGCGCTGGGCCGCTTTCTCTATATGCTTCAATCTGCTTGTTGCCTATACCGTGGCTCTCATCATCCGCCAGGTCGGGATGGCGCTGGGACTCGGCACGTGAAGCAGGGAGCGCAGGCTTTGTAATTCGGTTTCGATTTTCCAACCCACTGGAAAACCGAGCCGAGTTTTTGTTGAATGATCGGCACGGAATGTGTTACACGGGGCAACCGGTTTCGCCTCCCCGGTTCATAACCGTTTCCCGGCCGAAACAGCCATTTGAATGGAGAAGCAGCCAATGGAAAAATTGCCTTTTACCCGTGAGGGACTTGAAAAGCTGAAGGCCGAACTGCAACACCTAGAGAGAGTGGAGCGACCGAAGAACATTCAGGCCATCTCGGAGGCCCGGAGTCACGGAGACCTCAGCGAGAACGCCGAATATCACGCGGCCAAGGATCGGCAGTCTTTTCTCGAGGGACGGATCAATGAACTCAAGGCCGCCATAGGAAAGGCAGAAATCATCGAAGTCGATGAGACTCCTGACGGTCGAGCGGTGTTTGGCCGAGAAGTTCTCCTATATAACGTCCAGACGGACGAAGAAGTCGTTTACCGGCTCGTGGGGCACTACGAAGCGGATCCCGAGGAGGGCAGGATATCGGTGAATTCTCCGCTCGGCAGGGCTATTGTCGGGCGAGAGGTGGGCGACGCCCTTCAAGTCGAAACCCCGAAGGGGATACAGGAATTCGAAATTCTGGAGATTCGGTAAAAGCCATGGAAAAGTCGATTGACGCGGACTGGGCCGTGACCCTGACTTATACGATGAAAACCCGGCTTGAAGACGGCACGGTGAAGGAACGCCCGGAGGAGACCTTCGAGTTCATCTATGGGGTGGAAAACCAGGTCCCGTCCCTGGAAGCCGCGCTGGAGGGCGCGACCGAAGGAGATACATTGACCGTGGAGATTCCTTCTGTGGAGCTCTTCGGGGAGCGGGATCCGGCGCTTGTTCGTGAAATTCCCAAGGAAGGGCTCATCAAACAGCGCATCAAGGAAGGCCGTTACTACAGACAAATGAAAAAGGGCTGCCTGGTATCATTCAAGGTGCTCGAAATCCGAGACGACTCCTTGCTTGTGGATCTGAATCCGCCCCTGGCCGGCATCTCAGCCGTGGTTGACCTCCGGATTCAATCCGTGCGGCAGGCCACCCCCGAGGAGATCAACGCGGCCTACGACGCCCAGGTAAAACGAACCATCGGATGCGGATGAACGCTCTCATGCCGGCCGGCATATTCATTCACGGACTGGAAAGCAGCAATCAAGGCACCAAAGCCGTCTATTTCAGGGGAAGATACCCGGAAATGATCATCCCCACGTTCACGGGGAGTCTTCGGGAACGCATGGAAGCGCTCGAGAAGGTTCTGGAAGGCCTTTGCGGGCTGAACCTGATCGGATCGAGCTTTGGCGGGCTCATGGCCGCCCTGTTCGCTCTGGAGAACGAGCATAGGGTCAACCGCGTGATTCTTCTGGCGCCGGCCTTGAACCTCTTGGAGTTTGCGTCGCCGGGAAGGACGGAAACCCGCGTTCCGGCATGGATATTTCACGGACGCCGCGACGACGTAATCCCCATTGAGGCCGTGGAGCCCATTGCCAAAAAGATTTTTCTTAACCTCCACTTCGCGGCTGTAGAGGACGACCATTTCCTCCATCAAACCTTTGCCTCGATCCCTTGGGACAGGCTCCTCTCCTGAATTGGAAGCATTTCAAAAGCCGCGGCGGGGGAGGTCAAGGGCAACGCCGCGCTCAGGATCCCGCCTCAGCGGGGAGATGGAGTTTCCCGACAGCCTCTCAGGGTTCATAATCCTGCCAAATCAAACACCTCGGAAACAGCGAAAAAGCGGAGTTCGTTCGGATCGGGGTCACACCGCCCGTAGAGATCCTATTTCTCAAACATCCTTCCCAAAAATCCCACAAAACGATCCCAGGATTTTTTGTCCGCAGTTTGGTTATAACGCTTTCCGCCAAAAACCGAAAACGCATGCTCGGCCCCGCCATAGGTGATCATCTCGTGCCCAACCCCGGCCGCTTCCAGATCTTCTGCCAGCGTACAAAATGCTCCTATGGGAACAATAGAGTCGGCCGTCCCATGCATGACCAGCACCTCTCCTTTTGTCTTGGAGTAGTCCTGCCCTTCCGGCTTGGCCAAGCCGCCGTGAAAGCCAACAAAACCTTTGAGATCAGCTCCTGAACGCGCCAGTTCCAGAACCGCTGCTCCTCCAAAACAATAACCCATAGCTACTGCATTGGTGACATTCGCCCCTTTCCCTTTCGCTTCACCCAGGGCGGCATACATCAACCGGCGCATTTTTTTGCGATCCTTGTAGAGTTCCCCGGTATGTTGGCGTTTGTCCGCCACTTCCGTAGGCCGTACTCCGGCGCCGAATAGATCTGCGGCAAATACAGTGTATCCCAATTCGGAAAGCATGCGGGCCCGTTTCATTTCGTAATCTGTAAGCCCGTCCCAATCGTGGAGGAGCAAAATGAGGGGAGCTTCTTTATCCACCACAACGTAGAAACCCTCATACGATGTTTGATCTACTTGATATATGACAGAATGGCCGGCTGCAGCCCATACATAAGGTGAAAACAGAAACAAAAGCAGAAGAGACACGAAGTAGCGCATGACAAATTCTCCCTCCTATTTCCTGGATCTCCCCGCCCTGCTTCATCACCATAATCACAAGCTGATGAAGGGGGGACTGTCTGACGGGGTATCATTCCCCATGCAAAGGAAAACGACTTCTCAGCTCCGGAGACGCAGGGTGATCTCCGAGACCCGTCTTCCCAAGGCTTTGCAGATATCAAGGTCCTCTTTGGTTGGATTCAATTCGTTTTGCTGACCCGCAATGGTAGAGGGTCCGTACGGAGTCCCGCCCCGGCCTTCCGTATGAAGCATCCCCGGGGTGGAGTACGGAACACCGACAATCACCATCCCCAGGTGCAGCAGCGGCACCATGGAAGTCAGGAGCGTCGTTTCCTGCCCGCCGTGGGTGGAAGCCGTGGAAGTAAAGAGGCCGGCCGGTTTCCCTTCCATAGCCCCTTCAATCCAAAGTTCGGCCCCTGAATCCAGGAGTCTTTTCATTTGGGCGATCATATTTCCAAAACGCGTGGGCGTGCCTACAATCAAACCATCTGCTTCCCGGAGATCTTCAAGAGTGCAAACCGGGATGTCTTTCTGCTCCTCCCAGACGGGTTTTGCGTGCTCGCTCTGTTCAATCCGCTTCTTCACCTCATCAAATTCCGCCACCCGCCGCAAAAGAGCCTCCACACCGTCTATAGACCGGACGCCCTCCAGCACCGAACGGGCCATTTTGAGTACATGCCCGTACATGGAATAATAAACCACCAATACTTTCATCGTCTTAACCCTCCTTTGCATGAATTCCTGCGCACGGACCCCCGATAGCTGCCGCCGGGACAGATTCGTGTTATGAGCCCTCGGCCGGGGGCAATCCTTCCTGAAACGCATACAGTCCCAGGGATTCCTGATTTCCCCTCTCACAGACTACTTGGATGCCGACCAGGCCCTGTGCCGTCAAGACAGCTCCTTTTGGTCTCCTCTCTGAAATCACAGGATTTTCTAAAGCCTGCAATATCCTTCACCACTAGTATCGGCGTATCTTGGAATAAATGGGTCCAATACAGTATTTTGGGGGACGCGAGACCCCATTTGTAATGTATGCGTAAACACCCCATCGCAGCTTTCGGGGCTGCCTTTTTTCATCGCCTCCCCGCCCTTGACCCACGCCTTCGACCGAAGGCTGTGCCTGGATGCGGATACCCCACGGATTGTATTTACAGCAGCGGCGGAAATTGGATATAATTATTTTATGTCTAATCGAAACAATTCCAGGAAGGAGCCCATGAAATGGACGTAATGACCTATTGCAACACGCTGAGTGCTGACCTCGTGGGATGGAAGGCGAAAGTCTATGACATGATTAGGAAGCTGGATCAGCTTTCTCACGATAAAAAGCAAGAAGTTTCGGTCTCCGTGAATGAAGTGAGCCGGATCATTGACGAAGTCGGCGAAAAAGCAGCCGATCTCCAAAGAGAATGTCCAAGCGAATGGAGCCCCCAGAAAGCGGAGATTGACAAAAAAATCGAGCAACTGAATGAAGCGTGGGACAGAGCCTGGAGCGAAATGTCGATGATGTCGCCTGACGACTACTAACAATCCTGTTTCACGGAATTCCTTCTCCGAGCACAAAACCGCGGCCGGCCGGGTCATAGGGCCTTAGGAAAGGCCCGGTTTCGAGCCTTATCGGGTGATGAAAGAACTTTTACCGGGGCGGCTTCCCCCGGGTCGAGTCACTTCGCAGCCGCGATCTTTGAGGCCTCGCGAAAGGCCCGCTCCATGTCCGGAAGTTCCGTCAATTCGGGAACCACCTGGATATATCTCGCTACCCCGGTTTCATCGACAATGATGACGCTTCGGGCCAGAAGCATCAAATCCTCAACAAGCAAGCCCATGGCCCTTCCAAAATCTCCTCGTTTGTAGTCGGAAAGATAGCGGATGTCGGTAAGCCCGGACTCTTCGGCGAATCTTTTCTGGGCGAAAGGGGTATCCCTGCTGATGGTCACACGGCGGACTGTTTCGGGAAGCTCATCTCCATCTTCACCCAGTTTGTGGGTCTGGGCGTCACATACCTTCGTGTCAAGAGAGGGAACAATGCTCAGGAAAAGAATGGATCCCCTTTCTTTGGAAAGGTCCACAGAGGTCATGCCTTCCGCTTCTACCAGCTGGACGGAAGGCAAAGTCTCTCCTATACGAATCGGGGCTCCCAGGAGGGAGTGGCGTGATCCCTTGAACGTGACCGATGTTCCCGGATCAGTCGAGGCGGTGTTGACCGGTATATCAGGTGTGGCCCCACATCCGAAGAACATGAACAAGATTACAGCAGCAGGCCATCCGTAAAAGTGTTTCAATACGTTTACGTGCATGATCTTCCTCCTTGATCCAGTCATGATCCGGACTTCCAATTCCGGGCCGAACCTTGGGTTTTGTAATCGACGACCTCATGCCAACCTTGAATCTTGCTCATTGATATTAGCTGTCACCCTCTTCATCCAATAGGCTTGAGCATGTATTTCACAGTGGAAAACCCCGTACTCACCCGGATCTTTCTTCCGGAAACAAATTCGGCCTTCCTGTCTCTATTCAGAATTCGTCAAATCCGACTCATCCGGCGGCTTCCACTTCAGGCGCAATCTTTATCTCCACTCTTCGGTTCAGCCGGCGTCCCGCTTCCGTGGCGTTCGTTGCTACCGGCATCGTTTCACCAAAACCAACAGTTTGGATACGACTGCTTTCGACGCCTCTTTGAACCAAAAGGTTTCTTACAGAGTTTGCACGCCGAAATGAGAGGTCCAAATTGTATTTTTCCGAGCCTACACTATCCGTATGCAAATTCTGCCCGATTGTATGAAGTATCGGAGGTTGGACCTTGACTCTCAAGCGTCGCGCCGTTCAAGCAATAGCGATCCAAATGATTACGGCAAAAAGTCCAGGACTGTTTCGAAAATCAACGATTCAATCCAATGATGCAGGACCAGTTACCGTGTGTGACACAATTCACATTCTGACCGCATAAAGGGTATATTCGCCTGTCTTTCCTTTCAATGTGGCACGATGCACCTCGCGGGTCTCTACCTCGGTTTGGATCTTCTTGTACGCCGATTCGGAGATCAGCAGTCTGGTTCCCAACTCCTTGTTCGCCGTTTCAATCCGACTTGCCAAATTTACTTCGTCTCCAATAGCGGAGATCTTGCTCATCCTGCCTGTATCGAAACTCCCCACAATGGCTCTTCCAAAGTTTATTCCTGCCCGTATTCCAAAATGCCGATCATACATCTGTTTGAGATATTCGTTAAACTGCGTCAATGCCCCGTTCATGGACCGCACTGAACGGAGAGCATCCCGTACCGGATTGACGCTGTCTTCTATTGCTCCAAACAACGCCAAAATGCCGTCTCCTGCGACATCGCTTATAATGCCTTTGTTTTGTACAATAATCTCGTTCATGGTTTGGTAATACCGATTCAAAACATGCACGACGTCATAAGCGGGGAAAGCCTCCGCAAATTCGGTGTAATTTTCGATATCGACAAAGAGGATGGCCACATCTTTCTCTTGTCCAAGTTTGGAGCCAGACGCGTCCCCAAACTGCTTCAAGATGATTCTTATGTCCAGGTCATCAACAACCGGGCGCCTTATGGCAATGTTCCCTTTTAATTTGGTTTGGCATGCCAATCGAATATCTGGAGGAAATCCCAGATTCGTGGCCAGGGACTTTTCTTTGTCGTTTCTGGGCCGGCAATTGCTCAATCCCTCCATGATATAGACCCGGCAGGTTGTGCATCGGGCGTTGCCACCGCAGACATGGGCATGATTGATCCCGGCGTTGAGCATGGCCTCCAGTATTGTGTCGTCAGCGGTCGCAGAGATTGTCTTCTTGTCTGTCTGGGAAAAAATTTCAAACATCGGATCTTTCGATTCCGGTTGTCCATTCAAAATCATATCTTTACCAAAACATAAAAGAAATGTCCCTCGATTATACTTCGGAAGCGGTTCCTGTTCCAAACCAGAAACGCTTTATGGACGCGCATCGTTTGCCTTCATATTTCTCCCGGAACAGCCCAAACCATTCCAAAATACAACCGGATCCCTTCTGGTTTGCCTAAAGGGGGAAACCACCAAAAAGGTACTCCGGAACGGCCGTTGATGGAATACCTCGTAAATATGCTTAAAAACAATGAAACCCGGAATAGCGTTTTCAGTCAGGTCTTATCCCATGATTCCGCGCCGAGTTTGCCAGCTTCTTCAAGTTTGGCGGCGAGATGGAAAACGACCCATGCGCCACACAGGTCGCAGTCAACATCATTTCCGTAGCAGCAATACGGAGTGACAAACTGCTTCTTTTCGAGATAGAGTGGAAGAACATATTTTTTGGAAGGGCAGTCGTCTGTGACAGACCTGGCGTTTTCTGAAAGCATCAGCTCCAGGCTCCGCTTCTTGTTCCATACAAATTCCGGAACTTTTTCCTTGAATTCCATTACGGTATATACGGCTTTGTCACGATCTTCAAGCGACTCCCACGAGAGACCGGAGGAGTCCGCCTTGGAAGGGACGTAAAACGAAAAGGTCATTCCCTCTGCCCGGGTAGGGCGTAAGAGCTCGACCAGCTCTTCAAGGGACTCCTCGTTCTGCCTTGTTACAACGCACTGACACATAATTCTTGAGGAAAAATCTTCTGGTATTTTGGACAACGTTTCCATCACCCTCCTGAAGGAGCCCTTTCCGCGCACCTCATCGTTGAGCTCCGGCGGTCCGTCTATTGAAATCACATAGGTGGACTCGCCCAAATCTACAGGGGAGACGGTGCCGTTGGTCGTTATTGTATTTCTCGCAAACAGTCTTGTACCACCCCGCAGCACATCCGGCCTGAGAAGCGGCTCCCCTCCCATCCACAGCATCGTATGTATTCCATGGCGCTTTTTGAGTTCCTCCAGTTTCCCCAGCATTGTATGCGTATCCATCTCGTCGCTTCGGTCGTTTGGGTTCGCCTCACGGAATACAAAACAGTGTTTGCATTGGAGAGTACACCTGTTGGTAATATTTACCATCGCAGCCGGGTATTGACGAAAGCCATTTTCAGGCTGGTCCATCTTCTTGCTCCCTTGGTTGCAAAACCGCTCGGATCGGGCTTCACTCCAGCTCAGGCGGAACCATTTTGCAGAGGTCTCGATCCGTTCCGGGATCAGGCAGGAGTTACCTGCTAAATCACGCGGCTATGCCCATCCGCCGATCAGGTCCTTGTTTGAAATTCAGGGTTGGCCTATTCGGGAAGAAGGACTCGAATCTCCCCCGCACATGCGCCCTTTTCATGGATGAGACACCCTTTAATCCTTGGCTCTATCGAGTATTTGACCCCCAAGGCTTCGAGCCAGCATTCAATCCTGTACATCACTCCGCAACGGTACTTGTCTATCGCCCCGATCTGTTTCATTCCTTTGTAAGCGAAGCATTCCCCATTTTCCCATGCCCATTGCAGACGGCCGTTCGAGGGCGAACGGAAGCCGCCCTTCCTGAAAATCGATTCCGGCAGAGTCAATTCCAGCGCCCCAAGCATAAAGCCCTGCAGCTCGTCTAAGGTGTCGAACCTCTCTTTGCTCATCCCCAGGGCCCGCTTGGCTCTTTGCATCTCGAAAGGAGCCATCGATTTTATGGCAGCCTTGTTTAGTGCATTCGCCGTTTCAACGCCGCATTCCAGGAAAGCCTGATAAAACCACATCCCGTCATGGGTGAGCCACCCCTTTCCAAGGAGATCCCTGATTTCCGCCTTTTCGATTCCATCCAGCACGCTCATTCTTCTCTCCTCCAGCAAAAATCGGCCCGGCAATTTTCCCGAGCATTATTATGCCCTAGCAACCTGCAACAGCAGGCCCGTGGTTCCAGAGCCTCGGGCGAAACCCAGGGGCTGCTAATCGCCGTCGGAGAAGTTCATTTGTTCGAGGACGGCATCCGCGTGTTCCGGATAAAGCTCCCTGATGCAGTCGGGACAAAGTCCGTGGCTGAATCGGGCATCCGTGTGATCGGAAAGATACGCTTCAATCCTCGTCCAAAAGCCGGCGTCGTCACGGATCTTCTTGCAGCGAGAACAGATGGGCAAGAGTCCTCGTAAGGTTCTCACTTCGGACAGGGCTTGCCCAAGCGACTTCGTTTTCTCATTAAGCTGATCGATATATCGACTGTTGAGAAGGGCAATGGCCGCCAATTCCCCGAAAACGGATGCGATCTCGGCATCTTCATCTGTAAAGTCCGACGGCTTGTTTGCCAGTCCCATGATTCCCACGGTCTTTCCTTCGATATTGAGGGGCGCAAACATGACGTTTTGCATCGTCACATG
>CAYVUX010000007.1:0-1031 GCA_964455075.1 uncultured Desulfobacteraceae bacterium
CCTTGCTTCCCGGCAGCCCCCGGTCGCCACCAAAGAAAACGGCGCCTCCCCAAGCGCCGTTCTCGCTTCTTTTCCGTGATCAAGGCGGAAACCGCCGAGCCCCGGAAAGATTTTTATTAAAGCGCCCGGGAAATACCCGTTTCACTTAGGGTCCGAGAGGAAATAATGGGGTCCGCAACGGCCGCTCATTCGCAAAGCCCGTCCGCAGGCGCCGCCGCCGGCCTGTGGGATCTCGCGTGCGGCGCTCTTTCCGGGTTCTCGGATTCCCGATCCCCTCGTGCGGCAAAGAGAAGCCGAATCATACCCCGAAAGGCGTTTCGGCAACCGCCGGCACGGCCTTCTCATAATAAAGGAGCTGGTATAACCAGTGATGAATCCAACGGATCAGACCCCCTCAAAAAAAAGGGGGCGGTCATGCCTCGGGACGGCCTTCGGGAGCTGTCGCGGCGACTGGCCAAAAAACGCCCCCCACGGCCTTTGCAGCAAATTTGCCGGAGAGCCTTTTCGGAACTCCCATTTTCGTCCAAGGCCCCGTCTTCTTCGGCACAGGGCCGCGATTCGCCCTACTTGATCTTGAAATCCGCCTCAGGCGGAAAAGTTCTTCAGAAGCCCCGCGTATCCGCTCAGAGAAGAGAGGGCGGATCGGCTGTAACGTCTATGCCCCTGTCCTTCAGATAGTATCTCCCGTCCGGAGTCATTTCCACAATGCCGCTCTCCACGAGGAACTGGACGGCCTTTGGCCGGAAGTCCTTCACCCCCATTCCGTACCACTTCACACGCGCATACGAAAGAGGGATCGCTGAGGAAGGCTCAAACGCATGCTCCTTCCGCAAGTCTTTTAAGATCTTCGCCAATGCACGCTTGGATCTCCAGAGATTCACCTTCCTTGTGAACAGATACACCAAAACGAGAAGGGCGATTGCCAGAACGATCCGACTCTCTTCCGTCATACACGTAGCCGTCCTATTTTTCGCCGCCGGATACGGACATTTCCAAAAGCCTTTTTTCTCGATGCCGACATCTTCATCCGG